>NZ_JAUZMZ010000064.1:0-25640 GCF_036327435.1 Rhodococcus chondri
GACGACGGGAACACCCTGCTGCTGCTCGACGATGCCGACGCCGCGCCCCGTGAGGTGCGGTTACCCGCCGCGGCGGCCACCGTGGTCGGTGGAGGCGACGGTGCGGTTCTCGCCCCGGCGGCGGGTGTGGTGGCCCGGGTCGACGTGGACACCGGAGCGCTCGAGGAGGTGCAGGTCGACGGGGATGCGCGGTCGGCGGCGGTGCTCGCCGACGGCCGATGGGCGGTCGGCACCGCCGAGGGGCAGGTCCTGATCTTGGACCCCACCTCCGGTGAGGTCGCCACCACCATCGAAGGCCTGGCGTCGGCGGATGCGCTCGCCGTGACCGGCGATACGGTCGCGGTGCTCGATCGTGGGCAGACGTCGCTGACCGAACTCAATCTCGAGGACGGCCGGCTCGGTATCGCGCTGCGCGCCGGGGAAGGGGCGACTCAGCTGGTCACCGACCCGTTCGGGCGCGTCGTCGTCGCCGATACGCGCGACGACGAGCTGCTCGTCTACACGCTGGATGCGCTGATTCTGCGGCAGCGTTACCCGGCCGGTCCGGCCCCGTACGGGTTGGCGTACGGCGCGGCACAGGACCTGGTGTGGGTGACCTTGACCGGCAGCAACGAAGTGGTGGGCTACGATCTGTCGACCGGGATCCCGAGGGAGCGTCACCGTTTCGCGACGGTGCGGCAACCGAACTCGATTGTCGTCGATCCGGCCGATGGCGCGCTGGTGATCGCGTCGGCGACCGGTGACGGACTGCAGCGGATCCCGATCGAGGGGTAAGTGATGGCCAACGAACGATACAGCCGGTTCACCCGGTTGCCCGTCGGCTGGGACACCAGCAACGACGACTACGAGTACGTCCCGCTGCGGTTGCCGCGGGACGTCTCCCGGGTCAGCGCCTCGCTGCGATTGGCGATCTCGGCCGAGTTCCACGGCTGGGAACTGTCGCGGGTGCGGTTGTATCCGGACGGGAGCCGCCGGGTGCTGCTGCGCCGCCGCAAGTCCGACCATCACATCCCCGAGCCCACTGTTCGCTGATCCGACCTCGGACGCTCCGTCCGGGACTGCAGGGAGTTGTTCGTGTACCGCTTGCTTCTTCGGCTGATGTTTCTGCTGCCCCCGGAACGGGCCCATCACCTCGCCTTCACGGCGATGCGCGTGGTGGCCTGGATCTCACCGCTGCGGGCACTGATGTCGAAGGTGCTCGTGGTCGACGATCCGGTGCTCCGCCACACCGTGTTCGGAGTGCAGTTCCCGGCGCCCGTGGGGTTGGCGGCCGGGTTCGACAAGGACGCCACCGGTGTCGACGTGTGGGGACCGTTGGGCTTCGGATTCGCCGAGGTCGGGACGGTCACCGCGCAAGCGCAGCCGGGCAATCCGGCACCCCGCCTGTTCCGCCTGCCGGACGACCGGGCGCTGGTGAACCGGATGGGTTTCAACAATCACGGCGCGGGCGAAGCCGCGAACCATCTGCGCCAGCGCAACCGCACGGTGCCGATCGGTGCGAACATCGGCAAGACGAAGGTCGTACCGGCCGCCGAGGCCGACGCCGATTACACCGCGAGCGCGCGACTTCTGGGCCCCCTCGCCGATTTCGTCGTGGTCAACGTGTCCTCCCCCAACACTCCGGGCCTGCGAGACCTGCAGGCCGTCGAATCGTTGCGGCCGCTGCTGGCCGCGGTACTCGACACCGTGTCCGTGCCGGTGCTGGTGAAGATCGCCCCCGATCTGTCCGACGCCGACGTCGATGCGGTGGCGGATCTGGCCGTCGAATTGAGGTTGGCGGGCATCGTCGCGACCAACACCACCATCCGCCGCGACGGTCTGCGCACCGATCCGGCACGCATCGAGGAGATCGGTGCCGGTGGCCTGTCCGGGGCACCGGTCGCCGACCGGTCGCTGGAGGTGCTGCGTCGGCTCTACGCCCGCGTCGGTGATCGATTGACGCTCATCTCCGTGGGCGGGATCGAAACTCCCGAGCAGGCCTGGGAACGGATTCTGGCGGGGGCATCGCTGGTGCAGGGCTACACCGGCTTCATCTACGGCGGCCCGTTCTGGGCGCGTCGGATCAACAAGGGCATCGCGCGCAAGCTGCGGGCGTCGGGGTATTCGTCGATCGCCGAGGCGGTCGGCGCCGCCGCTCGCTGATCGCCGTGCGTGGCCGAGCGACCGAATCGGTCGCAGGCCGCGATGCCAGCTCAACTCCAGGTGGCCGATAAAGCGACGTATTCCGCGCCGGGATCCGTTACCTGTCCGTCCGAGGCCTGGACACAGCCCCACGTCTCGAGACGCGGACCCGGTCAGAGTGCCCTGTTCGAGCGGATTGTCCGACTATGCCGCTAGTCTCAAGCGTCTTCGGGGACCACATCGGGAAGGGCGCGCGTGAAAGTTGTATTTCTGCACGGAATCGGAGACGGCGATCCCAATCGAGGATGGCTGGCAGGCCTGAATCGGGGGTTGGCCGAGGCCGGGTACGATCCTGTGCCCCCTGACCGGGTGATCGCTCCGCAGTATCACTCATTTCTCTCGACCGCCAAGGTGGGCGCCGACATGCCCCCGGTCAACGCCGAGTCCCCCGGCAACACCGCGGCGCACCGTGAATTCTATCGCCGGCAGGCAAGGATCCGGCGAAGCATCGCCGATCGCGACGATATTCGGACTTTCGGAACCTTCGGCTATCATCGGGTCCCCGACCCGATCCTCCATGCCGCACAGGCCGCGGTCCTCGCGGTCGGTATGCCGGCGTTCGACCTGAATCAGGTGAGCAGGTACATCGACGACGAACGTCTGCGCGGAGCGGTCCTGCGGTGCATCCTGGGACAGTTGCCAACCGACGCTACCGACATCGTGCTCATCGCCCACAGTCTCGGTAGCGTCATCGCGATCGATCTGCTCGATCACCTGCCGTTTCCGATCACGGTACGTCGCTTCATCACCATCGGTAGCCCGGCAGCCTCTCCGGTCCTCCACCGCCACGGAGACCGCGTGTCCCGCAAGTTCCCGTACTCGCGCGTGGACGATTGGACCAACGTCCTCGACCCGGGCGATGTCGTCACCGGAGGCCGCGGTCTGGCTACCGTCTTCCGTCCCGCCCAGGATGTCGTCATCGGCATCGGTGGAGCGCATGACTCCAGTCGCTACCTCGAGCACACCGCGGTTGCACAATTGATCGGTGAGGTCCTCTCTCCATCGAAAGACCTTGTGCCGGTGTCGGTGCATCTCAGTGTGCGAATGTCGGATGACGATGCGAACAACCTGCTCACCCTCCACTTCGCCCACGCGGTCGCGGCGAACATCAAGGATCAAAACCTGGCCGCACGATACCGTGGTGCGCTTCGCCAAGCGCAGGACGAATTGATCTTCACTACGCGACAATTCGTGCGCGACACCGGCCGCGCCGTACCCCCGCAGGTCGGCGAACTACTCGACGGCCGCCTGCCTGCGCTCCCGGAACGGTGGGAAATGCGCGAGGCCGTCGCCCGGCTCGCTGTGTTGTCACGTAGCAACCTCATCGAGCCTTACGACATCGATACCGGGACTGCGGCCCGGGACGCGTTGCCGCACATGACTGCCGCCTTGGGCTACCCCTCCGAGGTCGGCAAGACGATTGCGCAGGCGCTCGACGAAGTCCGCAATCGGGGCGAGAAGAAGAGCGGTGTCCCGTGGGGCCGCATCATTCCGATCGCGATCGGCGCGGCACTCATCGCGGCGGTCCCGCTCGGCCTTGCCGCCGTAGGCACCGCCGGC
The DNA here is from genome assembly GCF_036327435.1 of Rhodococcus chondri. Lineage (NCBI taxonomy): Bacteria > Bacillati > Actinomycetota > Actinomycetes > Mycobacteriales > Nocardiaceae > Rhodococcus > Rhodococcus chondri. Next base: position 3,742 of record NZ_JAUZMZ010000064.1, read on the forward strand.
CTGGCCGGCGCGGCCGCCACCACCAGTTCGCTGGCTGCATTCGGACCGGGAGGCATGGTCGGCGGCATCGCCACGATCGGCTCGCTGGCGTCGACGGGTACCGCCGCTGCGACGTTCGGATTGGTAGGCGGCTCGGGCGGCGCCCCTACGCGTGTCGGAGCCGACGCGCTCCTGGTCGAGGTTGCGATCGAGTATGCCTGCCTGCTCCTCGATCTCGAGGTCGACACCACCCTGTGGTTCCGCCTCGCGGAAGCGGAGATGCAGGTCGCCGCCGATATCCGGCAGCACGAGGAGTTCAGCGATCCGAAATCCGCCAAAATGACGGAACTGCGTGCTGTGCACGCGCTCATCTCGTCGCTTCTGCTGTTTCTGAGCGAGAAAGGCATGACCCCGGCCGAACTCAGCCCAGGCGTCGAGCCAGTGTTGATGATCGAGGCCTGAAAGCGACCTTCGGCGGCGCCGGCACCCCTCGGGCGCCGACGCCGCCGTGAAGGCGCCTACTTCACTTCGTAGGTGCCGGTGAGCAGGCCCCGGGCGATGGCGTGCCCGAAGACGTTGAAACCGAGGAATGCCGGGCTGGACTCGGGGGTGACTCCGTCGAGGGTTTCGACGTCGAGGGCGTGCACCGCGACGATGTAGCGGTGGTGGCCGTGCCCGGCCGGCGGCGCGGCACCGATGAACCCGAATGCGCCGCCGTCGTGGCGCAGCGTGACCGTCCCGTCGGGCAGTGCCGACGAGTCGGCGCTACCGGCACCGGTGGGCAGTTCGGTCACCGTCGCCGGAATGTTCGCCACGGCCCAGTGCCAGAATCCGGACGCCGTCGGCGCGTCGGGATCGAAAACGGTCACGACGAAGCTCTTCGTCTCGGCCGGGAAACCGCTCCACGACAGCTGCGGCGAGATGTCGCCACCACCGGGGATGCCGAAAGCGCCGCTGGCCTGCGGCAGCTTCCATTCCTCCCCTTCCGCGAAGTCCTCACTGGTCACCTGGAAGGTGGGCAGGTCGGGCAGGAACTTGTACGGGTCGTAATCGAAGGCCATACCGGTCCTTTCGTCGTTGTGGTGCGAAACTCAGGAGTGCATGAGGAAGTGTTCCATGACGCGCGTGCCGAAGCGCAGCGCGTCGATGGGGACACGCTCGTCGACACCGTGGAACAGCGCCGCGAAGTCGAGTTCGGGTGGCAGTTGCAGGGGCGCGAATCCGAAGCAGCGGATGCCGAGTTTGGCGAAGGCCTTCGCGTCGGTACCGCCGGAGAGCATGTACGGCACGGTCCGGCCGATCGGGTCGTGCGCTTCGATGGCGGCGTTCATCGCGTCGACGAGGTCGCCGTCGAAGGTGGTCTCGTACGAGTCGAGGCTGGTGATCCATTCGCGGGTGACGTTCGGGCCGATGAGTTCGTCGACGGTCCGCTCGAATTCGGCACGGCGTCCAGGCAGGATCCGGCAGTCGACGACGGCTTCGGCGGTCTGCGGAATGACGTTGGCCTTGTACCCGGCGTGGAGCATGGTGGGGTTGGCGGTGTCGCGGAGGGTCGCTCCCACGATCCGGGCGATCGAGCCGAGCTTGGCGAGGGTGCCGTCGAGGTCCGGGGACGCGGGGTCGAAGTCGAGGCCGGTTTCCTCTCCCACCACAGCCAGGAACTCGGCCACCGAATCCGCAATGACGAGGGGAAAGGTGTGGGTGCCGAGCCGGGCGACGGCCTGCGCGAGTTCGGTGACGGCGTTGTCCTCGTGCAGGAAGGACCCGTGACCGGCACGGCCGTTCGCGGTCAGCCGCATCCAGGACAGGCCCTTCTCGGCGGTTTCGACGAGGTACAGGCGGCGCTCCCCGCCGTCGCGGCGCGGCACGGTCAGCGAGAATCCGCCGACCTCGCCGACGGCTTCGGTGATGCCGTCGAACAGGTCCGGTCGGTGCTGCACCAACCATTGGGAGCCGTAGGTGCCGCCGGCTTCCTCGTCGGCGAGGAACGCGAACACCAGGTCGCGGGGCGGGACGATGTTCTCCGCCTTGAAATAGCGGGCGACCGCGATCATCATGCCGACCATGTCCTTCATGTCGACAGCGCCGCGACCCCACACGTAGCCGTTCTCCACGGCGCCGGAGAAGGGGTGCACGCTCCAGTCGGCCGGTTCGGCGGGGACGACGTCGAGGTGGCCGTGCAGCATGAGGGCGCCGCGGCTGGGGTCGGCGCCGGGTAAGCGGGCGAAGAGGTTTCCTCGGCCGGGTGCCCCCGATTCGACGTATTCGGTGTCGTAGCCGACCTCGTGGAGTTGCCCGGCGACCCATTCCGCGCATTCCCGTTCCCCCCGGGTGGTCGCGAGGTCGCCGGTGTTGGAGGTGTCGAAGCGGATGAGCCGGGAGACCAGGTCGACGACCTCGTTTTCCGCGCGGGACGGCTGGTGTGTGGGATCCAGGGAGGACATAGTGCATGTCTACCACTGGGGGGCCGGTGAATCAGCGCAGGTAGGGACAGCGATTTGGGTGCAGCGGCGTGGTGCGTTAGTCTTTCACAGCGCCCGCCGGAGTGGGCGTGAGCATCGAGTCCGAGTGGCGGAATGGCAGACGCGCTAGCTTGAGGTGCTAGTGTCCTATTAACGGACGTGGGGGTTCAAGTCCCCCCTCGGACACTCCAATGAGTAAGGCCCCGAACCGATTTCGGTTCGGGGCCTTACTCGTATCCGACAGATCGCGCCATCGGCGTACCGGGCGCTCAGTCGCGGCGGCCCTTGCGGAAGTACTGGATCGGCCCGATGAAGTTCACGGCGATGGTCAGAGCCCACCGCAACTTGCTGCCGTTGACCTTCTCCGCGGGTCGGGTGGCCAGATCTGCCCAGGCCGTCGCCGCCAGCGCCAGTTGCGTGCTTGCGAGCGCCAGGACGAGCGCTTGCTGCCACGGGGCGAGCTCGGCGAATTTCTTCTTCGTCCGTGACCGGGTGGGCGTGTTCGGGCTCATCGTTCCTCCGGGAAGGTGCCGTTGCTCATGGGATGCCGGGCGCAGGTACCCCGCCCGATACCATCATTGCTACAGCACGGACACCGGAAAAGGCACATGACCCCCCACAGCGACACCTTGGCCGCGGACACCGACCTCGTCGGGTCCGGCCGCATCGATCCCAGCGATCTCGAAACCTGTCTCAGGGTTCTCGACCTCGCCGCCGAACTCGACGCCGACGATCCCGATGCGCTCACCGTGCAGCGCGCCGTCGGGCACATGTTCAAGAAGTTCAAGCGGAAGCGCCGACTCGACTCGCGCAGCAAGAAGGCCGAGGCGGATCGCGAGGTCATCGCGGCGACCGCGACGGGTTCCCCGACCCGCATCGACGACGAAACGGCCGGCATCGCGTTGACGTCGAACGCGAAGGGCGCCAGCGCGGGCACGCTGCTCCGGCCGCGCAACTGCTACATCTGCAAGGAAAAGTACACCCGCGTCGACGCGTTCTATCACCAGCTGTGCCCGACGTGTGCGGCGGAGAGTCACGCGAAACGGGATGCCCGTACCGATCTGACCGGACGCCGGGCGCTGCTGACCGGTGGCCGCGCGAAGATCGGCATGTACATCGCGCTGCGGTTGCTGCGCGACGGCGCGCACACCACGATCACCACGCGGTTTCCCAACGACGCGATCCGCCGCTTCTCGGCGATGGAGGACAGCGCCGACTGGCTGCACCGGCTGCGGATCGTCGGTATCGACCTGCGCGATCCCGCGCAGGTGGTGGCGCTCGCCGACGATGTGGCCGCCCAGGGTCCGCTGGACATCCTGATCAACAATGCGGCGCAGACGGTGCGCCGCTCCCCCGGCGCGTATTCGGCGCTCGCCGACGCCGAATCGGGGGCGTTGCCGGCGGGACCTCGGCCGGACGTGCTGACCTTCGGTAAGCCCTCCGATGCGCATCCGGCGGCATTGACCGGGTCGCTGCCCACCGAACTGAGCGCGCACACCCTGACCCCGGAGTCGGTGACGGCCCTGGCGCTGGTGGCCGGCTCCGCCACGCCGGAGCGCGTCGCCGCCGGAATCGCGGTGGACGCGGGCGGGTTGCTGCCGGATCTGGTGCACACCAACAGCTGGGTGCAGACGGTCGGTCAGGTCGAACCGCTCGAGTTGCTCGAGGTACAGCTGTGCAATTCGGTGGCGCCGTTCATTCTGGTGAACCGGCTGCGCCCGGCCATGGCCGCAGCGTCGGCCCGGCGCAAGTACATCGTCAACGTCTCCGCGATGGAAGGCCAGTTCGCGGGCCGTCGCTACAAGGGGCCGGGGCATCCGCACACCAACATGGCCAAGGCCGCCCTCAACATGCTCACCCGCACCTCCGCCGAGGAGATGCTCGCCGACGGCATCCTCATGACGGCGGTGGACACCGGCTGGATCACCGACGAGCGACCGCACCACACGAAGGTCCGGCTCGCCGAGGAGGGGTTCCACGCGCCGCTGGATCTCGTCGACGGTGCGGCGCGTGTCTACGATCCGATCGTGCAGGGCGAGGCCGGTACCGATCTGTACGGATGTTTCCTCAAGGACTACCGTCCGGCATCCTGGTGACCAGCCGCTTCCGGCCGGTCCGCTGAGATCCACACGACAGGAAACCGCTGGTGGAGACGGGTTCCACAGCGTCCGGAGCTGCTGAACGCGGCCGATGCCCGCGATACTGGATGGTGACGTCCCGCTTTTCACGAGGAGGAGAATCATGCCTGTCGCCGTGGTCCATACCGATACTCCGGAAGGACGGGCCGCGCTGACCGCCGGTGCTCGCGAAGCCACCGATCGGCAGCAGCCGCTCCTGGTGCTGCACGTGCTCGACGACGCTTCCGCGTCCGATGTGGAGGCGGTCCGCGCGACGGTGGGCAGCGTGCTCGGCGACGACGGCTGGGAACTGCGCACCGCCGTGCACGACGGCGACCCGACCGGCGCCCTGATCGATCTGGTCGCGGGCAGCGGCGCCGAACGCCTGGTCGTGGGGAGCCGCGGCAGGAACGCGGTCGGCAAGTTCCTTCTGGAGCGTCTGCTCATCGAGGCTCCGGTGCCGGTCCTGGTCGTCAAGACCCCCGCGTGAGGAGTCGTCGCAGCGCCCCGCGGCGCTGATCCGGACCTATCCTGGGTCCCATGACGTATCGGGTGCTGGCGGACGCTACGGCGCTGACGCACCTGCTCTTCGTGCTGTACGTGACGTTCGGTGGGTTCCTCACGTGGCACTGGCCGCGGACGATCCTCGCGCACGTGCCGGCGGTGGTGTGGGGCGGTGCGTCGGTGATCGTCGGGTTCGACTGCCCCTTGACGACGGTGGAGAACTGGGCCCGCCGGCAGGCCGGGGTCGCGGGATTGCCACCCAGCGGCTTCATCGACCACTACCTCACCGGGGTGATCTACCCCGAATCCGCGATCGGACTGGTCCGCGCCCTGGTCCTGTTGTGCGTGGTGGGTTCGTGGATCGGGTTGTGGCTGCGACACCGCCGCGGTCGGCGGAACCTCGCGCCCGGACTTACCCGACAGTAGGGTGTCGGTATGACTGCCTCCCGCGAACTCGACATCGTCGTCTACGGCGCGACCGGCTTCGTCGGCCGACTCACGGCCGCCTACCTGGCCGCGCACCTACCCGGCGGCGTCACCGTCGGGCTCGCCGGACGCTCCCGCGCTCGCCTCGAATCGGTGCGGTCCGAACTCGGCGACGACGCGGCGCAGTGGACCGTGATCGAAGCCGACTCCGGCGATCCGGAGTCGCTGGCCGCGATGGCCGCCGCAACCCGCGTGGTGATCAGCACCGTCGGGCCCTACGCGAAGTACGGTCTGCCCCTCGTGCAGGCATGCGCCGAGGCCGGCACCGATTATGTCGACCTCACCGGGGAGGTGCTCTTCCACCGCGAGAGCATCGACCGGTTCGACGACATCGCCCGGCGCACCGGTGCCCGGATCGTGCACTCGTGCGGGTTCGATTCCATCCCTTCGGATCTGGGAGTGCATGCGCTGCACCGCGCGGCGCAGGCCGACGACGCGGGTCCCCTCACGGACACGACGTTCGTCCTGACCTCGATGCGCGGCGGCGTCAGCGGCGGCACGATCGACTCGCTGCGCCTGCAGCTCGACGCGATCCGCAAGGACTCGGCGGCGCGCCGGATCGCCGTCCGGCCCTATTCGCTCTCCCCCAATCCGAATCGGGAACCGGACCTGGGTCGCCAGAACGACTTCGCTGTCGTGGACGGCAAGTCGATCGCGCCGGAACTGTCGGGCTGGAAAGCGCCGTTCGTGATGGCCTCGTACAACACCCGGGTGGTGCGGCGCAGCAATGCGCTCACCGGCTGGGCATACGGGTCGCGGTTCCGGTACCGGGAGGTGATGAACGTCGGCTCGTCCGCGTTGTCGGCCGTCCTGGCGGGTGCGGTCGCCGCCGGGTCGGGAGCACTGGTGGCCGGGCTGTCGTTTCCACCAACGCGGTTCGTTCTCGACAAGGTGCTGCCGGCACCGGGTGAGGGGCCCTCGGAGAAGACCCGTGAACGCGGGCACTTCCGGGTCGATCTGTACACGACGACCGAGTCCGGTGCGCGCTACAGCGCCACGGTCGCGGCGCAGGGCGATCCCGGCTACAAGGCCACCGCCGTGATGCTCGCCGAGTCGGCACTCTCCCTCGCCGTCGGTGGTGCCGCGTTGCACCCCGGCGGGGGCGTCCTGACCCCGGCGGTGGCGTTCGGTGATGTGCTGAGCGAACGGCTCCGCGCCGCCGGATTCGACATCTCCACGCGTCGGCTGCCCTGACCCTTTCTGTTCCCGGTCGTCCCGGAGTGCTCGTTTGCGACACTCCGGGGCGTCCGAGTGTGGGGCCCGCCCCGAACGGGCTATGCTCGACCGGTCGCCGTAGACCACGGCGGGATCTCGACGAAAGATGGGCAACGTGTACGCGACGAGCATCGAGGCGGCTCCGGCCACCCGGCTTGCGCTGATGCCGTTCTGGCCCACTCGTCGTGGCGCGTGCTTCGACTGTGCGTGTTGTACCGAGGTGTTTTGCTGAGCGGTTTCGCGCCGCTCTGACGATTCGTTCTCGGTCACTTCCAGTCGTTCGGAGCTAGTTGCATGCTCAATTTGCTTATCTTCACCCTTGTCGGAGTCGGCGCCCAACTCGTGGACGGCGCCCTGGGGATGGCGTTCGGCGTCACGGCCACCACATTGCTGATCTTCAGCGGGGTCGGTGCGGCCCATGCCAGCGCTGCCGTGCACCTCGCCGAGGTCGGCACCACGCTGGTATCCGGTGCGGCGCACTGGCGGTTCCGGAACATCGACTGGAAGGTCGTGGTACGCCTCGGTGTGCCGGGCGCGATCGGCGCGTTCCTGGGTGCGACCGTCCTGTCGGGTCTTTCCACCGAGGCGGCCACCCCGGTGACGGCCGCGATCCTGCTGGGCATCGGATTGTATGTGGCACTGCGGTTCTCGGTTCGTCCGCCGGCCGTCGCCCAGGCACGCACGTCGCCGCACACCGCCCGGTTCCTCTCCCCGCTGGGCTTCTTCGGCGGGTTCATCGACGCGAGCGGCGGCGGGGGCTGGGGACCCATCACCACCAGCACCCTGCTTTCCCGCGGAAAGACGGCTCCGCGCACGGTGATCGGCTCGGTCAGCGCCTCCGAGTTCCTCGTCGCGGTCGCCGCGAGCGCCGGATTCGTCCTCGGGCTGGGTCGTGAGTCGCTCGGCAATCTCGTCATCGTCGCCGGACTGGCGCTCGGCGGCGCGCTCGCCGCCCCCCTCGCGGCGTGGCTGGTCAGCCGGGTGCCCGCCACACTGCTGGGTACCGCGGTGGGCGGCATCATCGTGCTCACCAATGCGCAGAAACTCTTCGACGCGCTCGATATGCCCGGCGCCGGCGTGGCGGTGCTCTACCTGTTGATCACAGCCGGTTGGACTGCGTTGCTCACGATCTCGTGGAAGCGTTCGCGTCTCACCCGCGCCGAGACCGCGGGCAGGCTCGAGGAACTCGGGACCGCGGTCCCACCGGTGCTGCAGGAGAAGAACGCGGTGCCCACCGCGGACCGTACACCGTAGACGGCCGTCCCCGGTTCGGACATATCGCCCATACCAAGATCAACGCTGTTTTCGCGACTGGCTACCATACGGCGCGTGAACCGACACCACCTTGCTGCCCTGCCCGCTGCGCTTGCCTGCGCACTGCTCCTCGGCGCCTGCGCATCCGACGAAGACGCGCCCGCGGCGGCCGCCTCCGACTCCTCGTCCGAAGTCTCCGACGATCTCGACGCCGCGTACGCCGGCGCCGAGCTCGGCGCAGATATCCGGTCGCAGTTCTCGAGCTGTGACGACGTCGAGCCGGCGGTCGCTCCGTACATCGACGGCCTCGTCGCCAATGCGTCGAACGGCGTCGACGAGTACAGCGTGCACTGCCTGTGGGAGACCGCCGACACCGTCACGAGCCTGAGCGAGATCCGCTCGGTACAGGTGATGATCGAACCGAACAGCGGCGAGGTGCTCGATGCGGCCACCATCGAAGCGGTGGGTCTCGAGGTGGTTCCCGACAGCACGATCGAGGCGGCCGGGGGAAGCGCGCACACGATGTCGCAGGAGATCGCCGTGGCCGCGGCGACCGTCACCTCCGTCGAACTCCCCGAGGTGAAGGTCACGATCAGCGGTGGGCGGTGGGACAACTATCCCTCGCTCGACGCGGATGCGTCGGTAGCGGTCGCCAAGCAGCTGCTGGGACTCTAGGCCGACGAGGCGCGGCGCCCCTGCGGTGGTGCCGCGCCTCGCTCTCGGGGCGGAGAAACGCTCGTCGCACCGTCCCGTGGTGAGCGGCGGAGCCCCGAGATGCCCGTCACGCGGGACGCGCGCATGGGAGCAAAGTCACGCCTGCGGCGGATAGTGACTAGCATGCGCACGTGACCCAACACCGTTTCGTTGCCGCCGCACTGCCCGCCCTCGCCTGCACCATGCTGCTCGGCAGTTGCGCGTCCGACAACACCGTCCCCGTCGTCCGGGCGGAACGGGCCGCCGCCTCGCCCGTCGCCGCGGGCGCCGCAGACCGGCTCGGTGTTCTCGCCCGCTTCACCAGCTGTGAGGACGTCGCACCGGCGATCGCCGTGTATCTCCACGGTCTCGTACCGGGACCGGCGAACAAGGCGGGCCCCGATCGCGTGAACTGCACCTGGGAGGTTCCCGCGGGCGCCGCCGGCGGGACCGCAACGTCGTCGGTGGAGGTCGTCCTCGAACCGGGGACCGGTACCGTCCCGTCGCCGAGCCTCGCCGCCGGACCCGGGCTGGTGTCGATCCCCGATACCGCGATCGAGGCCGCCCAGGGCATCGCGTACAGCATGTCGTTGATGACAGCCGGAACGAGCGTGATCGCCACGCAGATCGAGCTGCCCGATGTGTCGGTGTCGATCACCGGTGGAGGCCGAGACGGTCAGCCGCCCCTCGACGGACCCGCCGCCGTCGCGGCGGCGAAGCGGCTGCTCGGCCTGTGAAACAACTGTTCGGCTAGCGCGGAGGCACGGATCCCCGGTGCCGCATGACCGGGGGCCGGGCGACGGCGGTGAGAACGCCCAGCACGAGCAGCGCCTGCGCCGCAATATAGGTGCTCATCACCCAGAATCCCGAGGCGGGCAGGGCGAATCCCTCCACGAATGCCCGCAACGCGATCAGCGCATCCGAGATGACGAACAGGACGGCCCCGACGGCCGCGGCCCGGTCGACGCCCGTGGCGAGCACCGCCATCGCTGCCAGGCACAGCCCGTAGATCGCCACCGGCACCACCAGCACACCCGCGCCCGGGGTACACGCGACCACCAGCGCGACCACGGCAGCTCCGGCCACGGCGAGTACCCACCGGCGCGTCTGCCGCACGCTGTGGTGGCGGTACGGCAGAAACGCGACGATGTACGTCAGTTGCGCACACAGGAAGAAGCCGACGAGCACCAGGAATGCGGTGTCGCCGGTGAACAGGTCGGGTGCGGCATCCCCCAGCCACGAGAACAGCAACGCCAGCAGCGTCAACCGCACCAGACGCGGCCGAGGCGACGTGGTGCTCGCGAGGAGTCCGAGGGCGAGCGCGGGCATGAGCAGCCATTGGCTGACCTCCCCCACGAGAGAGTCGGCGGCGACGAGCTGCGCGAGCAGGTGCACCGCGGCGATCACGCCGAACACGGTGAACGCGGCCCGCGCGGCCACGCCGCGCCTCATCCTCCGATACCGTCGCGTTCCACGCCGTCGAACGCGTTCAGGATCCGTTGCGCGGCCAGCGCCGCCGTGAGCGAACCATCACGAACCGCCCCCTCGACATCGCTGCGGATCGCCTTGACCTGCGGGTTCGATTCCAGGCGGCGCAGCAACTGGTCGTGCACCATCGTCCACGTCCAGTCCACCTGCTGGCGGCTCCGGTTCTCCTCGAACTGCCCGGCCTCGGTGAGCACCTTGCGGTGCTCGAGAACGGTGTCCCAGAACGTGTCCAGCCCCTTGCCCTCGAGGCCGCTCATGGTGATCACGGGCGGCTTCCACAGCGCATCATGCGGGTGCACCATGCGCATCGCGCCGGACAACTCGCGGGCCGCGACACGGGCATCACGCTCGTGGTTGCCGTCGGCCTTGTTCACCGCGACCAGATCGGCGAGCTCGAGCACACCCTTCTTGATGCCCTGAAGCTGGTCGCCGGTACGGGCGAGAGTCAGGAAACAGAAGCAGTCCACCATGTTGGCGACGGTCACCTCGGACTGCCCGACACCGACCGTTTCGACGAGGATGACGTCGAAGCCGGCGGCCTCGAGCAACACCATCGTCTCGCGGGTTGCCTTCGCGACCCCGCCGAGCGTGCCGGCCGTCGGGGACGGCCGGATGTAGGCGTTGCGTTCGACGGAGAGCCGGGCCATGCGGGTCTTGTCGCCGAGAATGGAACCACCGGTGCGCGTCGAGGACGGGTCGACGGCCAGCACCGCCACTCGATGACCCTTGCCGAGCAGATACATACCGAGGGCGTCGATGAACGTGGACTTGCCGACGCCGGGCACACCGGTGATCCCGACCCGGATGGCGCCGCCCGCGCGCGGGAGCAGGCGCAGCAACAGCTGTTGCGCCTGCTCCCGGTGGTCGTCGCGAGTGGACTCGATCAGGGTGATCGCCCGGGCGAGGCCCGCACGCTCGTTGCCGAGCACGGCCTCGGCGAGGGCATCGAGATCAACCGGACGCCGGCGGGCGCCCACGGCAACGACCGGGGTGTCGCTCATGTCCGCCTCAGTCTCCGAGACGGTGACCGAGCTGGGCAGCCAGCTTGGTGAGCAGGCCGGCCGCCGCATCGGCGATCACGGTGCCGGGAGGGAAGATCGCCGCGGCACCGGCCTGGTACAGCTCGTCGAAGTCGCCGGGCGGGATGACGCCGCCGACCACGATCATGATGTCGTCCCGACCCACCTCGGCGAGAGCCGCCTTCAACGCGGGCACCAACGTGAGGTGTCCCGCAGCCAACGACGACACGCCGATGACGTGCACGTCGTTGTCGGCCGCCTGCTGAGCGACCTCTTCGGGGGTCTGGAACAGCGGTCCCACGTCGACGTCGAAGCCGAGGTCGGCGAAGGCCGTGGCAATGACCTTCTGGCCCCGGTCGTGACCGTCCTGTCCCATCTTCGCGACGAGGATGCGCGGCCGGCGGCCCTCCTCCTCGGCGAACTTCTCGACGAGTTCCGTTGCGGTGCTGATGTTGCCCGCCTTCCCGGCCTCGTCCCGGTACACGCCGCTGATCGTGCGGATCTCGGCCTGGTGCCGTCCGTAGACCTTCTCCAGGGCGTCGGAGATCTCCCCGACGGTGGCCTTCGCGCGCGCCGCGTCGATCGCGAGCGCCAGCAGGTTGTTCTCCATGCCTGCGCCGGTGGCTCCGGCGGCGCGGGTCAGTGCGTCGAGGGCGGCCTCCACGGCCGCGGGATCGCGATCGGCCCGCAGGTGCTCGAGCTTGGCGAGCTGCTCGGCACGCACACGCGAATTCTCGACCTTGAGGACCTCGATCTCCTGGTCCTCGGTGACCTGGTACTTGTTGACGCCGATCACCGGCTGACGACCCGAATCGATGCGGGCCTGGGTGCGGGCGGCGGCCTCTTCGATGCGCAGCTTCGGGATGCCCTCGGAGATCGCCTGCGCCATGCCGCCGGCCGCCTCGACCTCCGCGATGTGCGCACGGGCCCGGTTGGCGAGTTCGTGGGTGAGCCACTCGACGTAGTGCGAGCCGCCCCACGGGTCGATCGGCCGGGTGGTGCCCGATTCCTGCTGCAGCAGCAGCTGGGTGTTGCGGGCGATGCGGGCGGAGAAATCCGTCGGCAGCGCGAGCGCCTCGTCGAGGGCGTTGGTGTGCAGCGACTGGGTGTGGCCCTGGGTCGCGGCCATCGCCTCGACGCAGGTGCGCGCGACGTTGTTGTAGACGTCCTGCGCGGTGAGCGACCAGCCGGAGGTCTGCGAGTGGGTCCGCAGCGACAGCGACTTGGCGTTCTTCGGCCCGAACTTCTCGACGAGTTCGCTCCACAGCAGGCGGCCGGCCCGCAGCTTGGCGACCTCCATGAAGAAGTTCATGCCGATCGCCCAGAAGAACGACAGGCGCGGGGCGAACTTGTCGATGTCCATGCCCGCGTCGAGGCCGGCGCGGATGTATTCGATGCCGTCGGCGAGCGTGTAGGCCAGCTCGAGGTCGGCGGTCGCGCCGGCTTCCTGGATGTGGTAGCCGGAGATGGAGATCGAGTTGAACCGCGGCATCTTCGTGCTGGTGTACGCGAAGATGTCGGAGATGATCCGCATCGACGGTTTCGGCGGGTAGATGTAGGTGTTGCGAACCATGAACTCTTTCAGAATGTCGTTCTGAATGGTTCCGGCCAGCTGCTCGGGCTTGACACCCTGTTCCTCGGCGGCGACGACGTAGAGCGCGAGAATCGGCAGCACCGCGCCGTTCATGGTCATCGACACCGACACCTGCGACAGGTCGATGCCGTCGAAGAGCTGCCGCATGTCGAGGATCGAGTCGATCGCGACACCGGCCATACCGACGTCGCCCTGCACGCGCGGATGATCGGAGTCGTAGCCGCGGTGGGTCGCGAGGTCGAAGGCGACCGACAGCCCCTTCTGGCCCGCGGCGAGGTTGCGGCGGTAGAAGGCGTTGGACTCGGCGGCGGTGGAGAAGCCGGCGTACTGCCGGATGGTCCACGGCTGATTGACGTACATCGTCGGGTACGGCCCGCGCACGAACGGGGCGAGACCCGGGTAGCTGTCGAGCGGGTATCCCTCGGCGACGACCGCATCACGATCTGCCTTGGTGTACACCGGCTTGACGTCGATGCCCTCGGGGGTGGACCACACCACGTCGTCGACGGTGTAGTTGTTGGCGGCGGCGACGGAGTCGACGAGGGCAGCGGCCTGCTCCGCGGTGGGAGCGTCCGGGGCCGGCGACGCCGGGTCGGTCAGCGGGACGTCGGCGAAGCTGCCGATCGTGTGTTCGATACTCACTTACGCTCCCAGGGTGTTGAGCAGGTCGGTCAGCGCGGCGACCGCGTCGATGCGTGCGGTGAGGTAGCCGTCGGGTCGGGCGTCGCCCTGCACGTCGCCCACGGCCTTCTCCGGTCCGGCGAGCAGCACGGTGGTGATACCGGCCTCGCGGAGGGCGGCGGTGGCCGCTCCGGCGTGCTCGCCGTAGCGCGCATCGGTGCCACACAGCACCGCGACGCTCGTCCCGGACTCGCCCACCGCGGTGGCGACCGCGTCGCCGGCGAGGTCGAGGGGGCCGGGGTTGATCGCCTCGATACCGCCCGCGGCGAGCAGGTTGGCGGCGAACGTGGTGCGCACGTTGTGCTCGGCGATCGGGCCGAGCGGGGCGAGCAGCACCTTCGGGCGAGAGCCCTGCGAGACGAAGTACACGTCGGAGCGGTCGCGCAGCGCCTCGAACGGCGCTGCATACCGCGCCGCGACGGCTCCCGTCTCGGCCACCCCGACGGGCAGCGGCGGATCGTTGAGGTTGGGGAATTCGTTGACACCGGTGACCGCGGTCTTGCGGTGTGCAATATCGGATTCGCGGCGCGCCCGGGTGGCGGCGATCCGGTCGGCGATCACGCCTGCGTCGAGGGCCGCGCGGTAACCACCGGCGGTTTCGATCTGCTGGAAGAACTCCCAGGCCTTCTCGGCGATCCGGTCGGTGAGGTCCTCGACGTACCAGGACCCGGCACCCGGATCGAGAACGCGGCCCAGGTTGGACTCTTCGAGGAGCAGCAGCTGGGTGTTGCGGGCGATGCGGGCGGCGAACCCCTCGGACACCCCGAGCGCACCCTTGGGCAGCGCCGCGTCGAACGGCAGCACGGTCACGGCGTCCGCGCCGCCCACACCCGCACCGAACGCGGCGAGGGTGGTGCGGAGCATGTTCACCCACGGGTCGCGCTGGGTCATCATCGCTTCGGAGGTGACCGCGTGCTGCGGGGCATTGCCGGCGTCGGCAGCCCCGGCCACCTGCGCGATACGCGCCCACAGCCGGCGGCCGGCGCGGAACTTGGCGATGGTCTGGAACTGGTCGTCGGTCGCGGCGAACCGGAACTCGAGCTGACCGAGTGCCCGGGCCGTGGCGACACCGGCGGTGGCGAGTTCGCGCAGGTAGTCCAGTCCGGCAGCGATCGCGGCGCCGAGTTCTTCGGCGTCGGAGGCACCGGCGTTGTGGAAGGCGGTGCCGTCGACGGTGATGGCCCGCACGGTCTCGGTGCGTTCCGCGGCGGCGCGCGCGAGGTCGACCGCCTGGGCGAGGGTGACATCGGCGCGACCGGAGAAGGCGCCGGTGAGCGGTGCCGCGCCGAGCCCCACGCGCACGGCGGTGCGGTCGGCGATGTCGGTGCGCGCATCGAGCAGCGCGTAGAGGATGTCGGTGGCGGCCACGGTGTCCGCGCCGGCGTCGAGGGTCAGCGGTGCGAGGTCGACGAGCACGCCGTTCAGCGCGGCGGGCAGCGCGTCGGGGGCCAGGGCACCGTCGCCGACGGCGAGCCACAGCGCGCTGACACCGTTTTCGAGGGCGCCGAGGATCTTCTCGTTGAGCCCTGCGGGGTCGGAGTCGGCGTACCGGGCGCTGACGAGCCATCCGGTGTTGACGTCGCGGGTGGCCGAGCTGCCCCGCACGAACGGGAACTGTCCGGGCAGCGGCGCTTCGGCGAGTTCGTCGCGTCCGCTGTAGAGCGGCGAGACGGTGACGTCGTCGTAGGTGGTGGTTTCGAGCAGGCGTTGCGGCTCGGGGCCGAGCTCCGACGGATCGACGCGGCGGGACTTGGCCAGCACCCCCGCGACCGCATCCTGCCACTGCGCGTATGCGCGCGCGGCGTCCTCGGCTTCTGCAGCTAATGACACGTGCGGTTCCTCCTACTGCGGGGTGTGCAGACTCTCGGGCGGCCTGGTCGGCCTTCGGGCGTTTCGCCTCGCACACCCTAAGCCGATGTCGCTGTGATGCTAGCCGCCCACCCCCGAGAAGTATTATGGGGATCACCACAATTTGACTAACGCTCGATATACGGATGACCTTCCGGTATTCGATGTCACCTGCAGAAAAGTTGTCTACATCGAGGGATCCGTCCCTGTACGGGTAGGCTGACACCCCGTGACGAGGATCTTCAAGGACCGCAGGGTCGTCGGCATCCTCGTTCTGCTGGCCGCGCTGGCATTGGCCGCTGTCGCCGTTCCGTACCCGTCCATCGCCCAGATCCGTGCATGGTCCGAGGCGGTCGACGGACCGGTCCTGATCCTCGCGTTCTTCGCGGTGCACGCCCTGACCACGATCAGCCCGATTCCGCGGACGGTGTTCACGCTCAGCGCCGGTGTGCTGTTCGGCAGCGCCGTCGGAATCGCGGTGACGCTCGCGGCGACCACGGTGAGCGCGGTGCTCGCCTTCCTGCTGGTGCGCGCCGTCGGCCGCGGTCTCGTGGCGTCTCATCTGACCCATCCGGCGGCAAAGGCCATCGATCTGCGGCTTGCCCGGCGCGGCTGGCTGGCCGTCGGCTCGTTGCGGCTGATCGCGGCGGCCCCGTTCTTCGTCGTGAACTGTTGTTGCGCGGTGTCCTCGGTGCGACTGGTGCCGTACACCCTGGCCACCATCGTGGGGATCCTGCCGGGCACGGTTGCCGTGGTGCTGCTCGGCGACGTGCTCACCGGGCAGACCAATCCCGCATTGATGGTGGTGACGGCGCTGTGCATCGTCCTCGGAGTCGGCGGTCTGCTCCTCGAGGCGCGACTCCCCCAGCCCGCGGGGTCGGCGTTGGACGCGGTGGTCGATCCGGAACCGCACCCACTCGACAAGCCTTGAGGCTTGATTTTCTACAGTCAAGGCCCCATCCTTGATGAGTGTATGTGCTGACGGTCGACCAACGCGGCAGCCGCCGCGACGTCGACCGTGTCGCGGATCTCCTCGCCGACCTGCGCGATCCCCGGCTGACCCGGCCCTTCGAACGCACCGCCGGCGACGAGGTCCAGGCCGTCACCGACGACGCGGACGCTGTCGTCGACCTCTCCCTGGAATTGCTCCGGCGCGCACGCTGGAGCATCGGCATCGGGATCGGCCGTGTCGAGATGCCGCTTCCGGACCAGACCCGCGCCGGGCGCGGACCGGCCTTCGAGCACGCCCGCCGCGCCGTCGACCGCGCCAAGAACGCAATCGGCCGTATCGCCGTCGAGGGCGCCGACACCCCCACCGCGACCGACGCCGACGCGGCCCTCACCCTGCTCGCGACCGTCGTGCTGCGCCGCTCCGCACACGGACACGAGGCCGTCGCACTCTCCCGCACCGGCCTGTCGCAGGCCGAGGTCGCCGAGGAACTCGGCATCAGCAAGCAGGCCGTGTCGCAGCGGCTGCAGGCAGCCGGGTGGCAGGCCGAACTCGTCGGACGTGACCTTGCCCGCCGCCTCCTGGAAAGGGCCGATCCTTGATCGTCGTCTCATTGGTGTGCCTCGCCGTCGCGGCCGTTGCCCCCGTCCTGGGCCTGCATCCGCGGATACCCGCCCCGCTCGGGGCCACCCTCACCACCGCCGCGCTGGGGGGCGCGGCCCTGGCCGCCACCGCAACGGACCCGGCCCACGGTTTCGCGCTCGGCGCCACACTCGTGCTGACCGCCGCGGCAGCCATCACCGGTGGTGGCCCTGCCGTACTCGCCGCGTTCCGGATCGCCCGCCGGCAACCCGACGCGGGACCGGCCCCCACGCCCCCGCCGGGCCCACTACGCGGAGGACGCGTCATCGGTGTGCTCGAGCGGGGCGCGGTCACGGCGTCGATCCTGGGCGGATGGCCGGAAGGGATCGCGGTGATCATGGCCGTCAAGGGTCTTGCGCGCTATCCCGAACTGCGAGAAGCGCAGGCGTCCGAACAGTTCATCATCGGCACGTCCACCTCCGTGCTCTGGGCGGTGGCCGTGTGCGGTGTGGGCCACGCGCTCATCACCTGAGGCCGGTCGGGCGCGCCGGAGACAAATCCCGCGCCCGGCATGGCATACTTAGCCGCCGTAACTGAATATGCCACCGAACCGCGACGGGAGAGTCCCGCGGTAGCGGGCGCCGAAGGAGCAACCTCCCCGGGAATCTCTCAGGCACCCCGGACCGTCGCCGGCGAGGCTCCTCTGGAAAGCAACCCTGCGGGGTTCACCGACGGTGTAAGCGGGTCTCCGATCCGCGAAAGCTCTCAGGTTCCCATGACAGAGCGGGGAGAAATCACCCGTAGGTGCGTAGCGCACCCCTGTCCGGAGGAAGTTCCGTGGCCGTTTCCGTCGGCACGCCGTTGCGCGTGCATCCCACCGCACACCCGGTTCCCGGCACCGTCCTGCCCGAGCCCCTCGCCCGCACTGCGCCCGCCGGACCGAACCGGCGTCTGGGTGTCGCCGCCATCGTGATCTCCGCGGCGGCGATGGGCACCGCCGGGCTGTTCGGCCGGATGGCCACCCCGGCCGGTGCGGTACTCGGTGAAGCCCTCACGCTCGGTCGCATGCTCGTCGGCGCGTTGGGAATGCTGGTGTTGCTGGCGGTTTCCCGCCGTCTCGGACGACTGCGCCGGATCCGGCTGTCCTGGTCGATCGTGCTCGGCGGCATCTTTCTGGGGTTGTCGCTGGCCACCTATCTGTCCGCGACCGTGCTCACCGACCTCTCGCGCGCAGTGGCACTGCACTACCTCGGGCCGGTCGTGGCGACGGTACTGGCACGATTGCTGCTCCGCGAATCGGTCACCCGCCTCGACGCGCTGTCACTGGGGGCCGGTTTTCTCGGAATGCTGCTCGCTGCCGGCCTGATCGGGGGCGCTCCGTCCGCGGGCGGCGATCAGGAAACCCTGGGCACCGTGCTCGGAGTGGCGTCGGGCGTGTTCTACGGGGCCGCGCTGCTGTGCTACCGGTACCGCTCCGACATGCCCGCCGACGTGCGCAGTTTCTGGACCTTCACCTTCGGCGCCGTGGGAACGGGCGCCATGGTCGTCGTGACCCGTCCCGACCTGTCCGGCATGACCGCGGTCCACTGGGCGTGGGCGGCAGGGTTCTTCGTCGTGTGCGGACTGCTCGCCCTCGGCCTGCTGGTCGTCGCCGGCAAGCATCTGCGCGCCGCCGAACTCTCGGGGCTCTCCTACTTCGAGGTGGTCGTGGCGCTGGCCCTCGGTGCGGTCGTCTTCACCGAGTCCGTCTCGCTCCTGGCCGTGCTCGGCGCCGGGCTCATCGTCGCCGCGATGGCGCTGCCCGTGCTGGCCGGTCGCCGGAAGTCCGGGGCGCTGCGCTCCCGGTAGCGGCCCGCCCGCGGTGCCGCCGATCATGCCGGACCGGCGGATCCCACCGAGCGTGTCACCGCTGCTGCGGATCCTGCCGTCCGGACGTGGGATCGGATGCCGCGGTCGGCATCCAGCCACCCGGTGCGGCCGGAGGCGAGGGCAGTGCCGGGGACTCCTCCCCCGCACCCTCGGTGCCGGCTTCCTCCCTGCCCATGGGGGTCCGGACGGCCGGATCGACCGGTTTGCGCGCCACGGCCTCGGCTTCGGCGACAGCCTGCGCGACCTCCGGGTCGCGCTTGGTCGCGAACCAGTCCTCGACCTCCGCGGTGTCCTCCTCGGGCCGCTGCAGGTTCTCCTCGACCGGAGTCGGCTCGAACCGGAACACCCCGTCCTCGCCGGGCGCACCGAGCGTGCGAGCGAATCCCTTCAGGGCGTCACCGAAGTCGCTGGGCACCAGCCATACCTTGTTCGCGTCGCCCTGGGCCATCTGCGGCAGGGTCTGCAGATACTGGTAGGCGAGCAGTTCGGGCGTCGGTTTGCCGGACTTGATCGCCGCGAACACCTTCTCGATGGCCTTGGCCTCGCCCTGCGCCTCGAGGTATTTGGCGGCGCGATCACCCTGCGCGCGCAGGATCGTGGACTGCCGAGCCGCCTCCGCTTCGAGGATCGCCGCCTGCTTGGCGCCCTCGGCCGACAGAATCCGGGATTGCTTGTCGCCCTCGGCGGTTTTGATCGACGATTCCCGATGGCCCTCGGCCGTGAGGATCATCGCCCGCTTCTCGCGGTCGGCCTTCATCTGCTTCTCCATCGACTCCTGGATCGACGGCGGCGGATCGATGCTCTTGAGTTCCACGCGGGCGACCCGCAATCCCCAGCGGCCCGTGGCCTCGTCCAGCACCCCGCGCAACTGTCCGTTGATCGAGTCGCGGGAGGTGAGGGTCTCTTCCAAGGTCATGCCGCCGACCACGTTGCGCAGGGTCGTCACGGTCAGCTGCTCGACCGCGGCGATGTAGTTGCTGATCTCGTACACCGCGGCCTGCGGGTTGGTCACCTGGAAATACACCACGGTGTCGATGCTCAGAGTCAGGTTGTCCTGCGTGATCACCGGTTGCGGCGGGAACGAGACCACGCGCTCGCGCAGGTCCACCTTGGCGCGGATGCGGTCCACGAACGGCACCAGGAACGTGAGCTGGCCGGACACCGTCCGGTAGTAGCGGCCCAGCCGCTCGATCACCGCGGCCTCGGCCTGCGGCACGAGTGCCACCGACTTGACCACGATTATCACGACGAGTGCCACTACCACGGCGAGGACGATCAGCGCTTCCATCTACGGGCCTCTCCATACGACGGCGGTCGCGCCGTCGATCTGCATCACGGTCACGGTCGAACCTGCTTCGTACTTCTCGGTCTCGTCCAGGGGACGGGCCGTCCACACCTCACCGCCGATCTTCACGCGACCGGCCTGGGCATGGACCTCCTCGAGCACCAGAGCCTGCTTGCCCGGCAACGCCTCGACGCCCATCGGCAGTGCCGGCGGGCCCGAATAGCGGCGCCGCAACGCGGGACGCACCCCCAGCATCAGCACCAGCGACGCCAGGGCGAACACCACCGCATCGGCCCAGACCGGCAGATCGGTGGCGGCCGAGACACCGGCCGTCGCCAGCGCGGCACCACCCAACATCAACAGCACGAAGTCTCCGGTCAGGGCTTCGGCGGCCGCCAGCGCGACGCCGGCGATCAGCCATATCAATGCCGTCACAGCGCCATCCTGACACAATTCGGACACATGCCGCAGAACTCCTGGTCGAGGCCTCAGCCGTGCGCGCCGGACCCGTCTTCGTCGGGTTCGGTGACGAAATCGACCAACCGCTCCACCGCACCGATCAGCGGCGCCTCGAGATCACGGAACTTCGTTACGGCACCGTAGATGCGCCGCCACCCGTCCTGCGGCGAACCCCAGCCCAGTTCCCGGCACACCCCGGTTTTCCAGTCCTGCCCCCGGGGGATCGTCGGCCACGCGTCGATTTCCACCACGGCCGGGCGCACCGCCTGCCACACATCGATGAACGGGTGGCCCGTGACCATCACGTGCGGCCCGAGATTCGCGGTGAGCCGCTCCTCCTTCGACCCGGTCACCAGATGATCGACGAGCACGCCGACGCGCCGTCCCGGTCCCGGCTCGAACTCGGCCAGACGCGCGGCGAGATTGTCCAGGCCCTCGAGCTGCTCGACGACCACCCCCTCGACCCGCAGATCGTGTCCCCACACCCGTTCGACGAGCGCCGCGTCGTGGACGCCCTCGACCCAGATGCGGCTGCCGCGCGCGACGCGGGCCCTCAATCCCTCGACCCGGACCGATCCCGACGCGGACCGCGCCGGCGCCGGCGCGGGGCGGGCCTGCGGCCGTACCAGCGTGATCGGCTTGCCGTCGACGAGGAACGCCGCGGGCCGCATCGCGAACAACCGCGTCCGGCCGCGGCCGTCCTCCAATCGCACGAAATCGCCGTCGTAGGTGCGTTCGAACCCGACGACCGCACCGCACTACCCCGACGCGGCGTCCTCGACCACCAGATCCTTGTCCGCGGGCAACTCGGGGACGGCCGCGCGGCGGGTGCGACTGTGTCCGGCGAAGATGTCGCCGCCGTAGATGTCTCGTGAACTCACGCACGAAGACGCTAGGCGAGCACCGCGCCGGGCACGGTCCGCCACGCCGGGTGGCCCGTATGCTTTCCCGGTGACGTCCCCCAGTCTGACCCTGACGGTGTGGGCCGGTTCGTGGCTGTCCGGACACGCATCTCCCGATGACGTGATCGATGCCCTGCACGGGTGGGCACCGATGCATCTGGTGTCCGCATCGGACCCGGTCGTCGCCGGGCGCACCGGGCTGCCGGACGCCGGCGTCACGGACGGCGCAGCGGTGGTGCTGGCCACCGTTCGCCGCGCGGATCCGTCGGGTGCGGCGAGTTTGCGGCTCGTGCTGCCCGCACCCGGTGACGTGCGCGGTCTTCCCGCCGGCACCCCGTTCGCCGCGGCGGCACTCGCCGCCGGCGAGGGAGTACTGGTGGGCGCGCCCGGCACCACCGGGATCGGCCTGGTTCCCGTGGTCGAGGGCCCGGATGTGTTGCGGTGGGCGGTGTTCGGAGTCGACGAGATCCCCGCGGACGACGGCGTCCCCGGCCTGGGTGCGGTCGAGTACTC
>NZ_JAUZMZ010000065.1:0-25295 GCF_036327435.1 Rhodococcus chondri
TCTTTCGGCAGTCTCGGATCCGCGCTGTCCGGCCTCTCACGCTGGTCGCTGCTGTCGTGGCGCGGGGTGTGGGCGGTCCCGGACGAGCGACCCCCGCTGACCGTCACCCCGGACGAACCCGACCCGGCGCAGCACTGTCAATGCTGAAACGCCGAAGTGTTCACTGCGCGGGACCTTTCGCGCATTCCGCCGGCTCACGTGTTAGACACAATGCACGTGTCGTGAGTACGGCGCACTAATTTTCGGCCGTGGATCCGTGCGGCCCCCTGACCGAGGAGGCCGATGGTCGTCGAGACGCCGAGTCCCACGCGGGAACTCCCCGCGCCCCGGGGCATCGTTCCGGTTCTGGCGCTGTGCGGTATCGGTGTGGCTCTGATGCAGACCCTCATCGTTCCGGTGCTGCCCCAATTACCTCTGCTCGTGCGTGCAACACCCGAGAACGCCTCCTGGGCGATCACCGCGACACTGCTCGCCGGAGCGATCGTCACCCCGATCAGCGGCCGGCTCGGCGACATGTTCGGCAAGCGACGGATGCTGCTGTGCAGTCTCGGCATGATGGTGCTCGGCTCGGCAGTGTGCGCAATCTCGACGACACTGCTTCCCCTCGTGGCCGGTCGCACGCTCCAAGGCGCCGCGGTGGGCGCGATCCCGCTGGCCATCGCGATCCTCCGCGACGAGCTGCCACCTCGTCGCATACCCGGAGCGATGGCGACGCTGAGCGCCACCCTCGGTGTCGGCGGCTCGATCGGCCTCCCGTTCGCCGCTCTGATCGCGCAATCGTGGGATTGGCACATGCTGTTCGTCGCGTCCATGGTCATGGGCTTCGCCGGTATCGCGCTGGTACTGCGCTACATCCCCGAGTCACCGCAACGGAACCCCGGCAGTTTCGACTACGCCGGGGCGGTCCTGCTGTCCATCGGTTTGGTGCTGCTCCTCCTGCCCGTCACGAAGGGCAATTCGTGGGGGTGGACGAGCCCGGTCACGATCGGCATGTTCGGTGGGGCCGTGATCGTGTTCGCCGGATGGGTCTGGTACGAAATGCGCTTGTCGCGGCCCCTGGTGAACGTGCGCTTGTCGGGGCGGCGTCCCGTGCTGATGACGAATCTGGCTTCGATCGCCCTCGGTTTTGCGATGTATTCCAACGTCCTCGCGTTCCCCCAGCTGCTGATGGCGCCGCCGGAGACCGGTTACGGCCTCGGGCAGACGATGGTGTTCGCCGGACTCGCGCTGGCTCCGGCCGGTCTGGTGATGATGGCGCTGTCGCCGGTATCGGCCCGCATCACATCGCGGTTCGGGCCGCGGGTGACACTCGCAGCCGGCGCCGCGACCGTCGGGCTCGGCTATCTACTCGCCTACTTCCTCTACCGCGACCTGTGGCACATCGTCGTCGCTTCGATGGTGATCGGGGCCGGGGTGGGCCTCGCCTACGCTGCCATGCCCGCCCTGATTATGGCAGCGGTCCCGCTGAGCGAATCGGCCGCGGCCAACAGCCTCAACACGTTGATGCGCTCGGTCGGTACCTCGACGGCAGCGGCAGTGATCGGTGTGGTGCTGGCCGCCATGACGACCCGGATCGGCGACGCGGTGATTCCCTCCCTCGAGGGTTTCCGGCTCACGTTCCTGATCGCCGCGTTCGCGTCCGTGGTCGCGCTGCTGTTCACCGCGTTGATTCCTGCCGCGCCGCCCACCCTGCGTTCCAGCGACACCTCTAGAGTTTCGTGAGCGACCACTGTCCGTAATCGCCGACCAGGACATGGTTGACGTCGATACCGATGCCGTCGATCTTTCCGCCGCTGACCTGATGCAGATGCGCCGACGGATGCACGTAGCCCTTGGGTGTGCCCCAGTTGTGCTGCCAGTAGAACGATCCCAGTCCTGCCGTGGTCACCCAGTCGAGGGTGGGGGAATTGGCGTACACGCCCGTGTTGGCGTGACCGACCACTTCCTGCCAGCCCAGCAGGTACGGCACGATCTGCGTGGTGAACTGCGCGAGACTGGGATTGTCGTCGATCGACGCGTAGATCGGGCGATCGTCCGGTCCCCCGGCCGCGCGGTGCAGTTCCAGACCGCGACGGGCATGGCGGATCCCTGCCTCGTACCCGCCGAGCCAATCGGCGGTCTCGCCCTTGCCGAACTGGTAGCAGGACACCACTTCGAGTCCGCTCGCGATCAGTGCGTCGGCTTCGTTCTCGGTCAGCGGCTTCGCGCGCATCCACTCGGCACCCGGTCGCCGGTCGGAGACGTACCGGATCGCTCCGCTGTGCCCAGCGGCACGAATCGATGCCGACGAGGGCACTTCCGCCGAATAGTCGACGATCGTGCCGAGGACCTCCCGGCTCTGGGCGATGCCGGGCGCCGTGAGCGCCGACGCCAGAACGGCTCCCGATCCGATTGCCGTGTACCGCAGCATGTCTCGACGAGAAAAAGTCATCGCACCTGCCTTCGGGTGTGTGGTCCGGGCTTCCGCACGGGAGCCGGATGTGCCACCCGGTATTGCACCACAATCACACCGTCCCCACCGGCAACAGCGGGAAACAAGATCGGGGTGGACGCGGAGAGTCCTCAGCGACCTGCGAGTTCCGCGAAGAACGCCGGAACCAGGGCGATGTCCTCGACAGTGCGCGTCGTCGTCCGCACCCCCAGTCCGTGTTCCTTGAGCAGATCGCACAGGCCGTCCCCGTCGACCAGGTCGATCGGGGGTGCACCGTAGCGGTGGGCTTCGGCGCGCGCGTCCTCGGTGAAAGAGCCCGCCGACACCAGCAGACCCTTCTCGCCGCGCCCGACCATCGCGGCGCGGAACTCGCGCACCACGTCGGCGCCGGCGCGTTCCTGCCCGTGGAGGAATCGGAAGAACACCGAGAAGCTCAGCAGCGACACCCGCAGCACCCCGGTCCCTTCGACGTAGGCGTCGACCCCGTTCGCGAAATCGGTGCGGGTGCCGGGCGCCGGGATGGACAGCGTCGTGAAGCCCACCGCCCGCAACACCGCGCCGACGAGACGTTCGAAGCCTTCCGCGGGCAGATCTGTGACCGCACCCAGAACCGGCTCGCGCCACAGTTCGGGGTCTTCCGGTGCCGCGGCCAGCGGCACGACCTGTCCACCCGCAGAGGAATTGCGCACCATGCGCTTGCGGCGCTTCTCCGCGGTGTAGGCAACCTGCATCGGCTTGATCTCGGACTCGCGTACCGCGCGTCCGCGATCGGTCACGCTCCACACGCCGCGACGAGTGTTGGACAGCAGTCCCATGCCCTTGAGATAGGTGCGGGCCCACGCCACGCGGTACTCGATCTCGGTTCCCGGGCCGTCACCGTGCAAGACGGCCTGCGCCGTTTCCGACAGTCCTTCGCGCTCGATCACTGCGGCGTCGATGTCCTCGATGACACCCGATCCGTCCAGTTCGATCACTGCCTGCAGGGTGGGCCAGAGGAGATCCGTGTACGGCGGCAACGACGCTTCCCCGCCGTCGGTGCTCCGGACGGAGTTCCCGATCGCGTTCCGTCGCTGCACACCTTCCCCTAACATCGCGGCCACCGTGTCACCTTCTCGACCGACCGGCGGCGTGGCCGCGGATTCGGTCGTGTACGTCGGAAATACCCTAGCCGATGATGCGGAAGCTTCGGCCGGTGCGCGCGGCGAGCGTACGATTTGCGAGGGAACCGGTGACAAGATCGGCCGCGGTCGAACTCCCGGAAGGTGTCCAAATGAACCGGCCCGCACCCGTCGACATGGCCCATCACTCGCATCTGAGCGGACTGTTCGCTCCGCAACGCGAGGAGGTCGACGTCGGCGACCTCGAGGTCGTCGGTGAACTGCCCGGCGACCTGCAGGGAAGCTATGTGCGCAACGGCCCGAATCCCCGATTCGATCCGATCGGGACCTATCTCTACCCCATCGACGGGGACGGCATGGTGCATCGTGTCGCAATCGACGAGGGCACCGTTCGTTACACGAACCGATTCGTCCGCACCCCTCAGGTCGTGGCGGAGGAGAAGGCCGGACGCGCACTGTGGGCCGGCGTCACCGACCCGTATTTCCCGCCGGCCGACGAGGTGGGTCCGGACCTGGCGAACACCATGCGGGAGCTGCCGGACATCAACGTGATTCGTCACGGTGGCCGATTGCTGGCACTCGCCGAGTCGGCACCGCCGTATGCGCTCGGGTCCGGCCTGGAAACCCTGGGACGGGAAGTCTTCGGCGGCGCGCTTCCGGTCGGACTCACCGCACATCCCAAGATCGATCCGAACACCGGCGAGCTGGTCGCGTTCTGTTACGTCCTCGACGCGCCGTACCTGACGTGGTCGGTGATCGCCCCGGACGGCTCCGTGACGCGAGCGGCGACTCCGGTGGAGGGCGCCGACCGGCCGCTGATGATCCACGACATGGCGCTCACCCCGAACCACATCGTTCTGGTGCTCGCCCCGATGGAGTTCGACCTGGCGCAAATCTTCAGCGGCGGCTCGCCACTGCAGTGGCAACCCGAGCGCGGGGTCCGGATCGCGCTGATCCCCCGCGACGGCGGCCCGGTGCGCTGGTATTCCACCGACACGTTCTGGATGTGGCACACCGTCAACGCGTTCGAGCGGCCGGACGGTGATGTCGTGCTCGATTACATCGAATGGCGTTATCCCGGAGGCTTGACCGCTCGGGTGGCGCCGAACGCCAGCCTGCTGCGCCGCGCGATCATCGGCCGCCACGGCGTCACCCGCACCACGCTGCACGAGCGCGACATCGAGTTCCCCCGCATCGACGACAGGTTGCTCACCGGCAACCACCGCGTCGTCTCGACGATCGGCCGGAGCGGGAGCAGAAGACTCCCCACCGGGGCCGCCGACGCGCTGTTCTGGTTCGACGTGGACGCCGGCACCGAAACGGTGTGGGCCGACGACACATTGACCCCGGGCGAACCCGCGTACCTGTCGAGCGACTCGGGAGGCGCAGGCTACTGGGGCTCGATCGCGACCGACCGCGCCGACCTGACCAGCTGGTTCCTCATCTTCCCCGCGGAGGACCCGGCGACCGGTCCGGTCGCACGAGTGCGATTGCCGATCCGGGTGCCCGCGGGACTGCACGGAGCGTGGCTGCCCGACGAGTGAGAACCGGAGACTACGGTGGTCGGGTGGGTTTCACACGCGCCGAACTCGAGTCGTACCGGGACGCCGTGGTCCCCGATCTGATCGGTCCCGGCTGCCGGCTGCTGTTCGTCGGTATCACCGGGAGCGCCGCCCCCGTCGTATCGTTTGAGTATGGCACCGCAGCACAATGTCCTCGACAACGCTGCGGAATCGACATCGCATACGGCGCGGGAATCGGGACGGTCCTCGGCATCGCAATCGTGGGTGCCCCGGCATCGCTCTGGGTGCAGCATTTGGAGCCGCCCTCGGCGTTCTGGCAGGACTGGCCATTCGCAGCGCATTCACAGACGCCCGGCACTGAATCGACCGTCGGGTCGCCGCGCAGGCTGTTCGCTGACCCATCGAAACGCCGCATCGCGCTCGTCCTTCTCCGCACCGCACGCCGAGCCTTCGTGGACGACAGGGACATCGACGATGACCGGGCGGAGGCGCGCTACCGTACCTGCTGGCCGAATACACTGAACTCCCGATTTTTCGCACGAAGCGAGGTCCACTTATGCAATGAGCAGTCGACGCCGAGGGCAACAATGTCCTCGAGGCGACACGGCCCAAGAAGTTCGACGAGCTCACTTCCTTGCTGAAGCCACGCGGTGAGGAGAACTTCTTCAGCGCCTACGACCCCGAGGCGCCACCGATCGGCATCGGCGAGCGACTCACCCTCCACATGCCCGCGCACGCCACAGCCTCCCCGCTGGGCGACTTCCGCGAATGGGAAACGATCAGCGCCTGAGCCGAGCAGATGGCCATCGACCTCGACAGCGATTCGTCATGACCGCCTTCACAGGTCCGGTCACCACCGTCACGGCCGTCCCCGGTTGGTTGACGGAGTTCTTTCGATAGTCGCATACGGCGTGTAATCGGGAGGAGCGACAGGGAACCGGCGCCGATGGGCATAGCGCCAAGGAGATTCCATTCGGATCGCTGAGCGATCACGTGTCAACGGCACCTTGTTCCCCCGGGGGCCTGCGAGGTTGCGCAGACCCCTGCGTGCCACGGTCCCCGGAAACACACTCGGGCGCAGGATTGCATTGATCGATTGAGACCAGCCTTTCGCCACGAGCGTGCCTTTCATCCGTTCCCGAGAAGGTGCGCACTCATGGCATCGTGTAGCCCCCACTGACCGAGAACACCTGACCGGTGATTTGCCGTGCTGCTGTATTCGACGACAGCCAGAGGACCGAATTGGCGATGTCGGCCGCCGTGGTGAGCCTGCGGAGCGGAGTGTCCTTACGAACAAAGTCGATCTGCTTGTCGTTGAACACCGAGTCCTGTCCGGCAGACCACAAACTTGCCCCTCCCACTGCCTCGGGGCCCTCTGGAATGACCAAACCGGGGCAGACCACATTTGAACGGACCCCGTGACGACCGTGTTCCTTGGCGGTCGTCCGTGCGAGCGCTATCAGCCCGGCCTTGGTCGCGCCGTAGATTCCCTGGCGGATCTGACCGAAGGCTGCATCGCTGGCGATGAAAACGATGGAGCCGTGTCCCGCCTCTGCCATCGGCCCCAGGGCAGCCTGTGTGCTTGCGATTGCCGTGAACAAGTTGATCTCGACGGTCTTCTGCCACACTGCGCGGTCCGTGTCGTCGGCCAGGAAGCCTGGAACACTCCAGCCGGCGTTGTTGACCAAGACGTCGATTCCTTCCCAGTTGCCCACCGCGACGCCGACAGCTCTCTCGGCTACCCCCCGCTCCGTCAGGTCGCCGGCCGCAACTTCGACGGCCTGAGCGCCCAAGCTGAGCGCTTCTTCTCGAACCTTGTCCGCCTGCACCTTGTCGATGTCGGAGATGACGATTCGACTACCTTCTGCGGCAAAGCCATGCACGATCGCACGCCCGATGTTCGATGCGCCGCCCGTGACCACGACCCGGGCCGCTGCAAGTCCAAGATCCATCGTCGCTCTCCTTCTATCTGCAGTCGTTGACGTGACTCATCTTACTATTCTATGTTAAATTAGGAAATATGAGCGAGTGGTACGAACCTTCTCGGTCACTCGTTGGCTCGAACCTCGGGCCCGGCTCGCACCCGACCTGTCGAAGCGAACGTTGGCAGCGCGAGGACTGGACGGGTCGAAATGTGGAGGGTCACGCGCGCCTCGTCGGGCTGCTCCTCCCGCTTCACCGGCCTCACGGACGCCTCTGCCTGCTGTCATGCACCCCTTCCGCCATGTTTGCCCCCCCCGATACCCTGAGAGGCAGAATGACCAAGGACATCGATCGTCGCCGCCGACTCCTGCGTGCCGACTACCCCACGTGGACAACCCGGACGCTGGACGAATGGCTCGACCACAGTGCGGAGCGTTATCCGGATCGCCCGCTGGTACTCACCGACGAAACCACGCTGACCTACTCGCAGGTTGCGGACTCGTCTCGACGCCTGGCGGACGGCTTGATTGCTGCGGGAATTCGCCCCGGCGACCGGGTCGGATTGCTGGTGGCGAACTACCCCGAGTTCGTTCCCCTGAAGTTCGCTATCGCGCGGGCCGGTGCCGTCGCGATCCCGTTCAACTATCTATACAGGCAAGAGGAGCTGGGATACGTTCTGGCCCAGTCGCAATGCCGACTGCTGATCACGATGACCGGGTTCGCCGGCCTGGACTACCTCGACATGCTCGATGCGATCGCGCCGGGGTGGGACACCGCGGGATTCGCGGATCGGCCAGCCGACCAGGAGGATGCGGTTCCGGACCTGCGTCGAGTCGTGCTCTTCTCGACCGACGATCGGACACGTGACGATGTGCTCTCCGTAGCAGGGCTGGGCGAACTCGGCGACCGCCACGCCGGTGCCTCCGATGCCGTGCACCGCGCCCCCGACGGCATCGCGGACATGCTCTACACGTCGGGGACCACCGGCTCACCGAAGGGGGTGCTGCTCACCCACGATGCGGTGTTGCGTACGGCGTACTCCTCGGCATTGACGCGTGCGTACGAAGACGGTAGGCGGACCCTGTTCTCCCTGCCCTGCTACCACATGTTTGCGTATGTCGAGGGACTGCTCTCGGTGATGTTCGTGGGCGGCGCTGTCATTCCGCAGACCACATTCTCGCCCGTGGGCTACTTCGGCGGAATCGAACGACATCGCGCAACCGACATGATCTGTGTGCCGACGATGGCGGTGGCAATGGCCCAGAGTCCGCAGCGCCACGAGTTCGACCTGTCGTCGCTGAAGGCGATCTTGTGCGGTGCGGCGCTGGCTCCCGTGTGGTTGTGGCAGCAGTTCGAATCCGACTTCGGGGTCAGTGAGATCTGCACGGGTTACGGAATGACCGAATGCGGCGGCTCGATGACGCTGACCCTTCCGGAAGATCCGTTGGAACTCGTCTCCACTACCGTCGGACGCCCGAAACTCGCGGGCGCGGCGAGTATTCCAGGTACCGATGTACTGGTCCAGTACAAGGCAGTCGATCCGTATTCCGGCGAGGATCTTCCGAGCGGAGCAGAGGGTGAACTGCTCTCGTACGGTCCGACGGCAATGATCGGATTCTGGAACAAACCGAAGGAGACCGCTGAAGCCTTCGACGGCAACGGCTGGCTACGGTCAGGCGATATCGGACGGGTACGCGCCGACGGATACATCCAGGTCACCGGGCGCAGCAAGGAACTGTACAAGAGCGGTGGCGAACTGGTGATGCCGAAGGAGATCGAAGACCTCCTCGCTGCACACGAAGCGATCAGCCAGGTCTTCGCAATCGGACTGCAGGACGAGAGGTGGGGTGAGATCGGCTGTGTGATCATCGCCCGGACCCCGGGTCACTCCGTCACCGAGGATGAGGTGATCGACCTCTGCAAGTCCCACCTTGCGCGGTTCAAGGTGCCCAAGCACGTCGTGTTCGTCGATGCGGAGATGCTTCCCACGACCGCGACAGGCAAGGTCCAAAAGTTCCGCCTCAAACAGCTCGTGGAATCCGCACTGACGCAGAGCCGGGTCTGATCGGACCGCACCGGCAGGCACGCGTCTCGCCGAGGCCGTCGTCACGGATGAACGACCGCCTCGGCGAGTCCCGTACAGCCCGCATGATCGCTTTGTGTTCGACGTCGACGCAGAATCGGATTCATTCCCAAGAACAGAACAACTTGCGCCGTAGGCGATCGTTCGGATGCCTGCGGTGACGCCGGCCGGTGGGGTTCCCTGTGACGTACGGCGCGGCGATACGGTGCCCGGCAGGTCTTGCCCGATGCGCCCTGAATGGAAGTGGAGGTGTTGACGGTGTCGAATACCCCTGTGTCGAATACCCCTGAGCCGGGGTCCGTCGAATCGCTCGGGATGCCCGGCGTGGCACTGGTCGGTGGCGTTTCCCATTCCGACCGGCTGATCGACTCCGACGCAATCAGGCGGCGACGCACCGCAGCCGTCGCACTCGCAGAAGGTCTTCGCGACCTGATCGAGGACACCGTCTGCACCGAAGTGCCGGCTGAGGCAATCGACGAAGCGGCCCGCATGGTCGCCGAGGTCCGAGCGTCACTGGCCGGTACCCGTCGAAGCCGGGCCGAGATGCCATTGGTCGATGATCCAGAGAACGGCCTTCGCCTCTACAACCCCGCCTACGGGCAAGGGAACCCGATCGCTCCTCCTCTCGTGTTCACCACGACCGAGACGGGAGTGCGTGCGACCTGCACGGTCGGGCTGGCTTATGAAGGCCCTCCCATGTTCTGCCACGGAGGAGTCAGCGCAATGCTGCTCGACCAGGTGCTCGGCCAGACCGTCGCCGCGGCGAACCATGCAGGTGTGACGGTGGATCTCACCGTGAAGTATCGACGGCCCGTTCCGCTCCAAGTGCCGCTCGTGCTGACCGGACGCGTGCTCGGTGAGGATCCGAACTCTGGGAGCCGGAGGTTCTTCGCCGAAGCCACACTGGCCACCGAGTCGGATCCCGAAGTTCATCTGGTCGTGGCGACCGGCAGTTTTGCGATGCTGCGTCCCGACCAATTAGCGAGGATGTTCGAGGGCATCGTGCGCCCCTCGCGCGTTCGTCCCGACCTCGCCCGCGACTGACTCGCACTTCGCAAGTGGCCACGTCCGTCGCCCGTTCTGTGACATCAGACCCGAGGAGAACCCATGACGACCGATCACCCCGAAGCATGTTCCGACGCAGGACGATGGGTTCTGGTGGCCGGAGGATCAGGCGGCCTCGGCAGTGCGATCAGCCGCTCGCTGGCAGAGGACGGCTGGAACGTTGCCCTCACCTACCGACGCAACGCTGCTGCAGCTGAGAAGATTGCCCGCGAAGTGACCGGGCTGGGCCGGTCCTCTCGGATCGTCCAACTCGATCTGACGGACCCCGAAGCCGCCCGGGACGTGGTGGACGAGGTCTCGTCGTCCGTCGAGCTCGGCGGGGTCGTGTATGCCGCAGGTCCGCACATTCCGATGAAGTACGTCTCCGCGATCACCCCGGAAATCTTCTCCCAGACTGTGGATGTGGATGCGAAGGGATGTTTCAACCTCCTGCAACCGGCCCTTCGGCACCTGCGCGAGAACGGAGGTTCGGTCCTCGCCGTAAGTACTCCCGGCATCACGCGGTACCCGAAACGAGACCTGTTGTCGGTCGCGCCCAAGGCGGCCGTTCAAGCGGTTATTCGCGGAATTGCGGTGGAGGAGGGCCGTTTCAACGTGAGGGCGAACTGCATCGCAGTCGGCCTGATCGAGGGGGAAGGCATGTGGGATCAGCTCCTCGAGCGTGGGGATTACACCGAGGAGATGTTCGCAGTGGCCAGGAAGACCATTCCATTGCCCCGCTTCGGCTCGGTCCACGACATCGCCGAGGCTGCGCGATTCCTCATGTCCGACAGGGCAAGCTGGATCACTGGACAGACGCTGACAGTCGACGGTGGGTACAGCGTATAGCGGTGCCGGAACGCCCGTGCGGTGACGCGTCGGCAGGATGCCCTCGATGACGCATTCGTACCCATAGCCACAGGTCAGCGCGAGCTAGTCGCAGTTTCGCCTCCGCCGAGGGCGTCACCGTATTCCGGGTGAGCCACGCACGGGCGTCGAACTGCGTTCACGTCCGTCCTCTTTCCCGAGGTTCGGATCCGCTGCGAGCTCCGGGGGTTGGTGAACCGGCGGCACCACTGCTATCGTGAAATTTAATCGAAACTAGAAAAAGGACAGCGGTCGACACTTCTCGAGCGCTCGACCCGTGAGGGGATACCGTGCGACACGAACGCCAGATGGAACTGATGAACCGGTTCGTCGCGCTGCGCGATACCAAGACCGCGACGATGGCGGACAAGGTCCGCACCCAGCCGACCTCGGCCTACACCAGCCCGGAGCTGCACGAACAAGAACTCGCGAAGATTTTCCGCGGCCGGTTCCTGTTCGCCGGACTCGCCGGTGACGCCGCGATGCCGGGCGACTACTTCTGCCTCGACCTCGCCGGACTTCCCGTCGTGGTCGTCCGCGGCGAGGACGGACTGCTGCGCGCGATGGTCAACATGTGCACCCACCGCGGCGCCCGCATCTTCCCCGACGACCACGGACATCTGGAAGGACGCGGCATCGCCTGCCCGTTCCACTCCTGGTCCTTCGACATGTACGGCCGTCTGCTCGGCCAACCGCTCGCCCGCGAAGGCTTCAAGGAATGCGACAAGGGCCTGCTCGGTATGCGCGCCCTCAACGTCGTCGAACGCCACGGCCTGGTCTTCGTCGAACCCCTCGCCACCGGCGGAACCGGAGCCGGACAAGACCCCGACACCCTCCTCGGCGGCGCCGACCAAGACCTGGCCGACCTGAACCTGGGCAACTACCGCCTGGCCGACTCACGCACCCGGACACTGCCACTGAACTGGAAGCTGGTCATCGACACCTTCCTCGAGTCGTACCACATCTTCTCCCTGCACCGCGAAAGCATCGGCCCCTACTACTTCTCCACCCCCAACATCTTCGAAAGCTTCGACTCGACCCTGCTCTTCGCCGGCGTCCGTTCCGACATCGTCACCGAACTCGACAAGCCGGAAGCCGAACGCAACCTGCTGCCCTATGTCACCCTGCAGTACTTCCTCTACCCCAACGCCCTCATCGTCCACCAGATCGATCACATCGAAACCTGGCAGGTCTTCCCCGGCGCCGGCCCCGACGAAAGCATCGTCACCACCAACATCTACGGCCTCGGCGAGATCACCGACAAAGCCCGCACCTACCTGACCAAGAACCTCGACCTGCTCGTCGGCGTCACCGACACCGAAGACTTCCCCCAAGGCATCCGCACCCAACGCGCCATCGAAGCCGGCGCCAGCGACTCCTTCGTCTTCGGCCGCAACGAACCCGGACTCATCCATTTCCACGAATGGATCGACCACACCCTCACCACCCCCTGACACCCCGCCTGCGTCTCCATCCCCGGATCGCAGAGAGCTTTGGAACTGAGAAGGAGCAGCAATGACGCAGCGCGACAGCACCGGACCGCTGGCCGGATTGACCGTGCTCGAATTGGCCGGCATCGGCCCGGCGCCTTTCGCATGCATGCATCTGGCTGACATGGGCGCGACCGTGATCCGGGTAGACCGCCCCTCCGGCGGCGAGACAGCCGGTCCTCCGCCGGAAGAGGACCTGCTCAACCGCGGCAAACAGTCGGTTGTACTCGACCTCAAGCAGCCCTCGGCGGTCGAGGCGTTCCTCACACTCGTAGAGACTGCGGACGTGGTGGTCGAGGGATTCCGGCCGGGTGTCGCCGAACGGCTGGGTATCGGCCCGGACGCCGTGTGGGCACGCAACCCGAAGGTGGTCTACGGCCGGATGACCGGCTGGGGTCAGTTCGGCCCCTTGGCCCACACCGCCGGCCACGATCTCGGCTACATCGCGGTGACCGGCGCGTTGCACGCGATCGGAACGGCCGGGGGCCCACCGCAGATTCCCCTCAACCTCGTCGGTGACTTCGGCGGCGGTTCGGCCTATCTGGTGATCGGCATCCTGGCAGCGCTCCGTGAGGCGGAGCTGACGGGCCGTGGACAGGTCGTGGACGCGGCCATCGTCGACGGCGCCTCCCATCTGCTCGCAGGCACCCACGCGTTACTCGCCACCGAGCGATGGACCGACGAGCGCGGCGTCAATCTGCTGGATGGTGGCGCGCCGTTCTATTCGGTGTACGAGACGTCCGACGGCCGCTACATGGCCGTGGGCTCGATCGAGTCCAAGTTCTATGCCGAACTGCTACGACTGCTCGAGCTCGACGAGGATCCGCGCGCTCAGAACGACCGGGATGGATGGCCGGCGTTGCGCAAGCGGCTCGCCGAGGTCTTCCAGCTCCGCACCCAGTCCGAATGGACCGAGATCTTCGCCGGGACCGACGCATGCGTGGCACCGGTGCTGAGCTTGCGCGAGTCGGCCCACCACGTACACCTCGCCGAGCGGGGCACCATTGTCGCGCCCGACGGAGTGCTCCAGCCCGGCTTCGCTCCCCGATTCTCCGCGCATTCTCACCCCACCGAGATTCCGCTGCCGCCGGCGCTCGGTGAACACACCCGTGCGGTGCTCACGGGAGCGGGTGTGAACGCAGACGGACTCATCGCAGAGGGTGTCGCTGCCCAGGCATGACCGTCTCACCCACGAAACCACCGAACAGTTCTACACGCAGATAAGAGGAAACGAAATGAAAGTCATCGTCGATCGCACCAAGTGCACCGGCCTGGGCGTGTGTGAGTCCCTGGCGCCCTACTTCTTCGAGGTCAACGAGTCCGGCGAACTCGAGCTTCTGAAGGAAGATGTCGCCGCCGACGAGCTCGCGACCGTGGAAGAAGCGATCGCCAGTTGCCCCACCGCGGCTCTGCACATCGAGCGATAGGCAGGAGGACGAAAGCGATGAGCGAGAGACACTTCGTCGTCGTCGGCGCATCCCTGGCCGGTCTGCGCGCTGTCGAGGCGGCACGCAGATCCGGATTCGACGGCCCGATCACTGTGATCGGTGCAGAAAGCCACCTGCCCTACGATCGCCCACCGCTCTCCAAGAAGTACCTCGAACCCGTCATCGACGGCGGTCGACCCGAGCTTCCGTTCTTCCGCTCGGCGGAGGCGTTCGCACACGAACTCGACGCAGAGTTGATCCTCGGTTCTCCGGCCACACGCCTGAATACCGAAAAGCAGGAAGTGCACGTCGCAAACCGTGTCGTACCATACGACGTCCTGATCATCGCCACCGGCGCCCACGCGCGGGAATTACCGGGAACGCAGGGGCTCGCCGGTGTCCATGGCCTGAGAACCCTGGACGATGCCGAGGGCATCCGCGCCGCGCTCGAGGCTCGTGCCCGCACCGTCGTGATCGGCGCCGGATTCATCGGCTCCGAGGTGGCCTCGAACGCCCGTCAACGGGGTGTCGACGTGACCGTCGTCGAGGCCCTTCCCACCCCCCTGGTACGTGCCGTCGGCCCCGCGATGGGCGCCGCCGTCGCCGCACTGCACGAACGCAACGGCACGAAGTTGCTGTGCGGTGTGGGAGTTTCCTCGGTGGAAGGCGACGGACACGTCGAACGAGTCGTACTCGCGGACGGCACCGTCCTGCCGGCAGATCTCGTGGTCGTGGGAATCGGCGCCGTGCCGTCGGTGGAATGGCTCGAAGGTTCCGGTCTGACACTCGACAACGGCATCGTATGCGACGCGAACCTGTTCACCGGTGTCTCTGGCGTGTACGCGGCCGGCGACGTGGCTCGGTGGCATAATCCGCTCCTCGGTCGACTACAACGCCTCGAGCACTGGACCAGCGCCGCCGAGCAGGGCGCCGCGGCGGCACGCAACGCACTCGACCCCGCGGCAGCGAAGCCGTACTCGACTGTGCCCTACTTCTGGTCGGACTGGTACGACAGCCGGATCCAGTTCGTCGGATTCCCTGATGCAGACGAGGTTTCGGTGGTCGACGGTGACGTCACAACCAGCGGAAAGTGGGTCGCGCTCTATCGCAAGAATGATCGGCTCGCCGGCGCGCTCACTGTCAACGGGCAGACCGAGATCATGAAATACCGTGGGCTGATCACGAAACAAACGAGCTGGAACGACGCGCTCGAGTTCGCCCGAGTCCGTCGGGAGCAGGCTGCGGCGAAGTTGGCGTTCGCCAGGTAGATCTGCTTCCCGCGAGACTCACACGGATTCAGCGGTGGTGACGGCCCTCCGGGTACCCGCACGACGTGAGGCCGTCGCCGTCCGCGTGCTCGCGCCCGGCACCGACAACTCCGAATCGGTAGTGCCGAGACCGTGCCGAACCATCGACTTGGCGGTCTCCACCACCGTATCGAGCGAGCCCCACCGCGGGGTCCACCACTCGGCGGCCCAGTTGAGGGCACCGACCACGAACATCCGAGCAGCGTGCTTGTCGAGCTCGGAACGCACTTGACCGGCATCGGCGGCCGCCTGTATCAGTTCGCGCCAGATAGCCCCGTACTTGCTCTCCTCCTCGAGCTGTCTGGAGCGAATCTGTTCGGGTACCTGGCCCGCATTGCGGATCGCGGCAGTGGTGTAGTCGGAAATCTGCAGTTCGTAGCGCAGGTGATGTTCGACGGCGGCCAAGATCCGGTCCATCGGTGTCAGATCGGACGGCAGGGCGTCCAGCATGGTTTGGATCTGCGTTCTCATGTTGGCACTGCCGACCCACATGACCTCTTCGATGAGATCTTCACGGGAAGCAAAATAGTAATAGATCGCGGGAGCCTGGAGCGCAGCATATTCCGCGACATCCGTAAGTCGCGTACCTGCATAGCCCTTCACGCTCAGCACGTGCGCCGCAGCATCGAGGATCCGCTCGCGTGTTCGGGCAGATTTCGAATCCGCCTTCGAGTCAGGCGTCGGGTCGGCCTTCTCCGCTGCTTTTTTTCTAGCCACTGTTCAATAGTACAGCGGCAGCTCATCGCGGCGGACATCCACTCACCCTTCGACATCCGGGACCAAAGCCCATCTGCTCGACTCAGGGCACCTCACGCCACGCCGAACCGATTTGCGGGGGTGGTGAACCCTCCCCGCCACTGCTATCGTGAAATTTAATCGAAACTAGAAAAAGGACAGCGGTCGACACTTCTCGAGCGCTCGACCCGTGAGGGGATACCGTGCGACACGAACGCCAGATGGAACTGATGAACCGGTTCGTCGCGCTGCGCGATACCAAGACCGCGACGATGGCGGACAAGGTCCGCACCCAGCCGACCTCGGCCTACACCAGCCCGGAGCTGCACGAACAAGAACTCGCGAAGATTTTCCGCGGCCGGTTCCTGTTCGCCGGACTCGCCGGTGACGCCGCGATGCCGGGCGACTACTTCTGCCTCGACCTCGCCGGACTTCCCGTCGTGGTCGTCCGCGGCGAGGACGGACTGCTGCGCGCGATGGTCAACATGTGCACCCACCGCGGCGCCCGCATCTTCCCCGACGACCACGGACATCTGGAAGGACGCGGCATCGCCTGCCCGTTCCACTCCTGGTCCTTCGACATGTACGGCCGTCTGCTCGGCCAACCGCTCGCCCGCGAAGGCTTCAAGGAATGCGACAAGGGCCTGCTCGGTATGCGCGCCCTCAACGTCGTCGAACGCCACGGCCTGGTCTTCGTCGAACCCCTCGCCACCGGCGGAACCGGAGCCGGACAAGACCCCGACACCCTCCTCGGCGGCGCCGACCAAGACCTGGCCGACCTGAACCTGGGCAACTACCGCCTGGCCGACTCACGCACCCGGACACTGCCACTGAACTGGAAGCTGGTCATCGACACCTTCCTCGAGTCGTACCACATCTTCTCCCTGCACCGCGAAAGCATCGGCCCCTACTACTTCTCCACCCCCAACATCTTCGAAAGCTTCGACTCGACCCTGCTCTTCGCCGGCGTCCGTTCCGACATCGTCACCGAACTCGACAAGCCGGAAGCCGAACGCAACCTGCTGCCCTATGTCACCCTGCAGTACTTCCTCTACCCCAACGCCCTCATCGTCCACCAGATCGATCACATCGAAACCTGGCAGGTCTTCCCCGGCGCCGGCCCCGACGAAAGCATCGTCACCACCAACATCTACGGCCTCGGCGAGATCACCGACAAAGCCCGCACCTACCTGACCAAGAACCTCGACCTGCTCGTCGGCGTCACCGACACCGAAGACTTCCCCCAAGGCATCCGCACCCAACGCGCCATCGAAGCCGGCGCCAGCGACTCCTTCGTCTTCGGCCGCAACGAACCCGGACTCATCCATTTCCACGAATGGATCGACCACACCCTCACCACCCCCTGACACCCCGGAACTGAAATCACCCCTCCCACATTCGGGTACGAGCAGGCGCATCAGGTCTCGAGATCCGAGCTGTACACGCAAGGAAGGCCACCACATGAACCTAGAGCAACTTTCTGTCACCTTGTCCGCGGATGATGCGCAGCTGCAGACTGCGCTCACGCAGGCAAACCTGCCCACCCTTCTGCTCGTGCTCGCGCATGTCACACGGGACCCCAAGTGGCTCGAAGAGCCGTATCGTCCGACCCGGACTCTCGCCCTCCACGACAACGACACCGGCGGGCTACCGGACAATGTGCAGCAGGAGATCCGCGCCGCCGCCTTCGACACTCTCCGCGCCCTCCGAGACGGAAATCTCGAACTGCCCGCTCCCCCGCAGGACGACGATGTCATCAAGATGCTGAGCATCTCACTGGGAGAATCGATTCCGCCCGAATACGCGACAACGATGGCCGAGGAGGCAGGTTTCCGTCCCCGGGGTGGAACGGCGTGGTCCTCCGGCACACGTCCGGCAAGTGCGGACAAATTGAATGCAGTCATCATCGGGGCCGGCCCTTCGGGCATCGCCGCCGCAGCCACCCTCGCGAAACTCGGCATTCGCTACACGATCGTCGAGAAGAGCGACGCGGTCGGCGGCGTATGGAGGGACAACGACTATCCGGGTGCCGGCGTCGATACCCCGACACACATGTACTCGTTCTCGTTCGCTCCCCGCCGTGGCTGGACGCGATACTACGCCAAACAGCCGGAGATCCTCGACTACATCCAGCAGACAGCCCGCGACTTCGGGGTCGTCCAGAACATCCGGTTTCGGACCGAGGTCACCAAGATGGCGTGGGACGAGGAGGCTCAACTCTGGCATGTCTCGATACTCGAGGGCGACGGCTCGCATGAAGTCCTCGACGCTCCGATCGTGATCAGCTGCGTAGGCCAACTGAGCCGACCGTCCACGCCCTCCCTTCCCGGGATGGGTCTGTTCGAGGGTCCGATGTTCCATTCCGCCAGGTGGGATCACGAGGTCGATCTCACCGGAAAGCGCGTCGCAGTCATCGGAGCCGGGGCCACCGCGATGCAGATCGTTCCGGCTATCGCCGACACTGCGGAAAAAGTGCTGGTGTTCCAGCGATCACCACAGTGGATTGCACCGAATCCGAACTACCTCCGTGACGTCCCCGATGGGACCCGGCTCCTCATGGAACAGGTTCCCTACTACGCGGACTTCTACCGACTTCGGCTCAACTGGCAGTTCCAGGACAAACTTCTCGCCTCCCTCTACCGTGATCCGGAGTGGCCGCATCCGGAGCGTTCGGTCAGCGCCGCCAATGACAAGCATCGGATCTTCTTCACCAAGTATCTCGATGAACAACTCGGCGACCGCACCGATCTTCGCGAAAAAGTCCTGCCGGACTATCCTCCCTACGGCAAACGCATCCTGATGGATAACAACTGGTTCAAGACGATCAAGCGCGACGACGTCGAACTGATCACCGACGCGATTGCCGGTTTCGACGAGCACCATGTCCTCACCGCCGACGGTGCCGCCCACGAGGCGGACATCGTAGTCCTGGCAACGGGATTCCAGACCAGCCGGATGCTCTGGCCGATGGACATCTGCGGACGGTCCGGTGTGTCTCTGCACGAACAGTGGGGTGACGACGATGCCTCCGCCTATGTCGGCGTCAGTGTCCCCAACTTTCCCAACCTGTTCATTGTCGGGGGTCCGCACACCGCTCTGGGACACGGCGGCAGCGCCATCTATTCCACCGAATGCAGCGTCTCGTACATCAGCCAGCTCCTCATCCAGATGGTCGAGCGTGGACTGAATTGCGTCGAGGTGAAGCCCGACGTAGCCGAGGAATTCAACAAGCGGATCGACGCAGAGCACGAGCGCCTCATCTGGACGCATCCGGGAATGACGAACTGGTACAGCAATGCCGCCGGCCGGGTTGTTGCCGCAATGCCCTGGCGCAACGTCGACTACTGGACTTTGACTCGTACACCCGACCTCGAGGACTACATCGCGAAATAGGTAAGGCCATTCCGAATTCAATTAGGAACGGCCTTACCTGATACTCCCTTCCCGGTCGCCGGTCGCCGGCGTGTGCACCTCCGCCGAGTGCACACGCTGGCGACACGTCCGGGTGGTGCTGACGTACAGGTCCGGTCCGGTCGAAGGCATGCGAACCGGATCAAGATACTCGAGCAAACATTTGTACGAGCGAGGCAGCGTCGAGTTGTTCCACAATCGTGTCATTCATTGCGTATGACCAACTCAGGCAACGATTTGCGAACGGCACGCCAGATCCACTCCTCCATGGCCACGAACGGCGACCGACCGGTAGTGGGTTCTTAGGTCGGATCAACCGCCGCATATTGCATCAAACGAATCATCGGGTGCCAGACGACCCATAAGTGTTCATCAAGTCCTGCGCGTCGATCCCAAAGCTTCGGCTGCGGGACGGGACGTCACAGGAGTTGTGGAGCCTCAAATCGCCTCGGGCATGCCGGGGGCGATTCGGTGGCGAACACACCCACGGACCTCGATCATGTTCCCGACGGGTTCGTCCACGGTCACGTCGGATTGGTGAAGATTTTCTGCATCATCGCCTCGAACCGTTTGCCCAGGCCGAGTTCAACGAAGGCGGTCCCGTTCTGCTCACCGGCAACCACCGCGTCGTCTCGACGATCGGCCGGAGCGGGAGCAGATGACTTCCACCGAGGCTGTCGACGCGCTGTTCTGGTTCGACGTGGACGCCGGCCCAGTCAGAACCGCAGGACTACGGTGGTCGGGTGGGTTTCACACGCGCCGAACTCGAGTCGTACCGGGACGCTGTGGTCCCCGATCTGATCGGTCCCGGCTGCCGGCTGCTGTTCGTCGGCATCAATCCGGGGCTGTGGACCGCAGCG
The DNA here is from genome assembly GCF_036327435.1 of Rhodococcus chondri. Lineage (NCBI taxonomy): Bacteria > Bacillati > Actinomycetota > Actinomycetes > Mycobacteriales > Nocardiaceae > Rhodococcus > Rhodococcus chondri. The sequence continues at coordinate 20,220 of NZ_JAUZMZ010000065.1, forward strand.
GCCGGCGCGCACTTCGCCCGCCCCGGCAACCGGTTCTACCCGGCGCTGCTGCGGGCAGGCATCATCACCCGCCGCATCGACCCCTCGTCCGGAATGAGCGACGCCGACACCGCGCACCTGCTCGAGCGCGGCGTCGGCATCACCAACCTGGTGCCCCGCGCCACCGCCCGAGCCGACGAACTGACCCCGGCAGAACTCCGCGCCGGCGCCGAACGCCTCGAGCTCGTAGTCGCCGAATACCGGCCGCATGCACTTGCGGTGGCCGGCATCACCGCCTACCGGGCCGCGTTCGGCCGCCGCAAGGCCGTGACGGGATTGCAGGAGGACACGGTCGCCGGTGTGCCGCTGTGGGTCGTACCGAATCCGAGCGGTCTCAACGCGCACGACACCGTCGACACTCTCGCGCGGGCGTACGCCGAACCGGCCCGGGCCGCCGGAATCCTCCCGTAACCCACTCCCGGTCAGGACGACCCGATCACCTTGGCGAGGTAGTCGGTGGCGCGATAGCCGGACGGCGCGCCGTCGACGAGAACTGCCGAGCCGTCGGAGTTCTCCGTGCGCAACGGCAGGATTTCCTGATAGGCGGGCGAGTCGTACCACGCGCGGGCCTGTCCGAGATCGGGGAATTCGATGACGATGAGGTGCCCGGGGAACGGACCTTCCTTCACCTCGGGGTCGACGCCGTGGACGAGGAACCGGCCACCGTACGGTGCCAGGGTGGCGTCGATCTTCTGCAGGTACTCGATGATTTCGGCTCCGAAGTCGACGGAACGAAGGTGTGCAACTGCGTATGCGTTCATGCCGCCGACGATGCCCCGGTTGTGGCCGCGAATCGATTACCCGGAAGGTAATGGCGGTGGTTCCCCACCGGCTCTAGTGTCGGGATCATGATCGGTGTGCAGGAGCAGTCGGCCGGTGGGTTGCTTCGCCATTGGCGCGAGCGGCGCGGCCTCAGCCAGCTCGCGCTCGCCAATCGCGCGGGCATCTCGGCGCGGCACGTCAGTTTCGTCGAGACCGGCCGCTCCCGCCCGTCGCGCAGCACCCTGCTCAAGCTGAGTGAGCATTTGGACATACCGCTGCGCGAGCGCAATTCGATCCTGCTTGCCGCGGGGCTCGCGCCCGCGTATCCCGAGCACCGGCTCGGTGATGTGCCGCTCGCTGCGGTCTCCGACGCGATCGGCCGGATCCTGTCGTCGCATCGACCGTTTCCCGCGCTGGTCGTGGATCGGCACTGGACGATGATCGACGCAAACGACGGTGTGACCCCATTGGTCTCGATGTGCGCGCCGGAACTGCTCGAGCCACCGGTCAATGTGCTGCGTCTGAGTTTGCATCCACGCGGCCTGGCGCCGCACATCGTCAATCACGGACAGTGGCGCGAGCACCTGCTGAGCCGTCTGCGGCATCAGATCGGGGCGACGGGCGATCCGGTGCTGCGGCGCCTGTACGACGAGCTGTCCGCCTATCCATGCGAGGATCCCGGCACCTCCACCGAGCCGCACGCGCTGGTGGTGCCGCTGCATCTCCGCACCGATGCCGGGGAGCTGTCGCTTCTGAGCACGACGACGCTGTTCGGGACACCGCTGGACGTGACCGTGTCGGAGCTGGCGATCGAGGCCTTCTATCCTGCCGACGACCGCACGGCCGCTGCACTGCACGCTCGGTGAGCGCGCGGTCCGAACCGGTCCCCCGCGCCGCCCCCTCGCGGTACGGTTCTTTGCGGAGACTGTCCAGCAGATCCGGAGGATACCGATCATGAGCACTACGAAGTGGTGGGTCCTGGATGGACGGAACAGCGGTTACGTCCTCGAGGAGCGTCCCAGCGGGGACGTCGTGGTCATGAACACCGAGACGTCGGAGGAACATGTCCTCCACGGATACGTGTGGAAGCATTCACCGTCCTTCGGTGTCCAGATCCAGGGTGAGGGCCCGCCGCCGTACGGCACGTGGGTGGAGAATCCGGAAGACTGACCGTCTCCAGGACCCGACGACCACACGGATCGTGCGCGCGGTCAGTTCACCGTTATGTGCCACACGAGCGCGGCGGCGAGAGCGCCGGCGCCGTTGAGCGACCAGTGCAGCGCGATCGGCGCCAGGATGCTGCCGCTGCGTCGGCGCAACCAGGTGAACACGAAACCGGCCGCGGCGGTCGCGACCACCGCCCCCGCGACACCGAGGATCTGGCCCCAGATCCCCACCCCGAGAAAACCGCTGAGACCGGCGTTTCCGGTAGTGAGGCCGAAGGACGACGCGACGTGCCACAGCCCGAACAGCAGTGAGCCGGCCGCGAACACGCCGCGGGCGCCCCAGACGCGTTCGAGGGTGCCGTGCAGTACGCCCCGGAAGGCCAGCTCTTCGGGGATGACGGTCTGCAGCGGGATGATGATCATGGACGCGACGAGCGCGCCCGAGACGGTCGCGTACCGCTCGGACAGGAAGAACTGCCGAGTGAACGGCAGGGCGATCCCGACTGCGATCACGGCGAGAACCAATGCCACGGCACCGACCGAATAGGCCGTGCCACGCTTCCAGTGCCGGGGCGACAATCCGAGCTCCGACCAGCGCATCCCGCGGTGCCGCATCATCGCTACCAGCACGGCGGCGGCGATGGGCACGGTAGCGATCGAGGCCCACACGGTGGTGAAATGCGCGATCACGTTGGTTGCGACCAGCATCGCGATCACGACGGTGACGTCGAGCCAGGCGTGGAGGCGAGGTAGCCGGGTCAGCGGCGGTTGTGCTGCAGCCTCAACTGTCATGCGCGGCCCCACCCACTCGCGCCGACTGGAGCGGAACAGGCGAGGGCGTTCTGGGGGCTGCAAAGCATACTAGTAATTATACCGGCAAAGCAATTGAACGGACGTCCAGCTGTGATGCATTTCACTGAATTGCGCGTGCATAATCTGCGTCACATCCCCCGTTGTCAAGGCCTTGCTTTCACGCGACTAACCTGTCTACGGAAACCAGCCCTTCCGTTCAGGAGAAACAATGGCCGACTTCCTCTACGAGGACCTGCTGCCGATCGGTGAGGACCCCACCGAATATCGGCTGCTGACCAGCGAGGGGGTGTCCACCGTCGAAGGACCCGACGGCCGCACCTTCCTGAAGGTGGAGCCCGAGGCGATGCGCCTGCTCACCGAAACCGCGCTGCACGACATCTCGCACTACCTGCGTACCGACCACCTGACGCAGCTCGCGAGCATCCTCGAAGACCCGGAGGCCTCGAACAACGACAAGTTCGTCGCGCTCGATCTCCTGAAGAACGCCAACATCGCCGCTGCGGGTGTGCTGCCGATGTGCCAGGACACCGGCACCGCGATCGTCATGGGCAAGCGTGGCCAGCAGGTGCTCACTCCCGGCAACGACGAGGAAGCGATCGCCCGCGGTGTGTACGACGCGTACACGCGGCTGAACCTGCGTTATTCGCAGAATGCTCCGCTCACGATGTGGGAAGAGAAGAACACCGGCAACAATCTGCCGGCGCAGATCGAGCTGTACGCCGACACGGCGAAGGGCCACGAGAACTCCTACAAGTTCCTGTTCATGGCCAAGGGCGGTGGATCTGCCAACAAGTCGTACCTGTACCAGGAGACGAAGGCGATCCTGAATCCCGACTCGATGATGCAGTTCCTCGAGGCCAAGATTCGTTCCCTCGGCACCGCGGCGTGTCCGCCGTACCACCTCGCGATCGTCGTCGGCGGCACCTCCGCCGAGTTCGCACTCAAGACGGCCAAGTACGCGTCGGCCCACTACCTGGACGAACTGCCCTCCGAGGGCGCGATGACCGGTCGCGGGTTCCGCGACCACGAACTCGAGAAGAAGGTTTTCGAGCTTACCCAGAAGATCGGCATCGGCGCGCAGTTCGGCGGCAAGTACTTCTGCCACGACGTGCGCGTGGTGCGTCTGCCTCGCCACGGCGCGTCGCTGCCCGTCGCGATCGCGGTGTCGTGCTCCGCCGATCGGCAGGCCAAGGCCAAGATCACCCCCGAGGGCGTGTTCCTCGAACAGCTCGAGTTCGATCCGGGCCGGTTCCTGCCTGAGGTCACCGATGAGCACCTCGATTCGGAGACCGCCGGCGTATCGGGCACCGGCAAGGGCGCCGCCGTCAAGATCGACCTGACCCGGCCGATGCCCGAGATCCTCGCGGAGCTGTCGAAGCACCCGGTCAAGACGCGCCTGTCGCTGACCGGCCCCCTTGTCGTCGCGCGCGACATCGCGCACGCCAAGATCAAGGAACGCCTCGACGCCGGCGAGGAGATGCCGCAGTACCTCAAGGACCATCCGGTGTACTACGCCGGACCGGCCAAGACACCCGAGGGTCTCGCATCCGGCTCGTTCGGCCCGACCACTGCAGGTCGCATGGATTCGTACGTCGAACAGTTCCAGGCGGCGGGCGGCTCGATGGTGATGCTCGCCAAGGGCAACCGCTCGAAGCAGGTCACCGACGCATGCGACACGCACGGCGGCTTCTACCTCGGTTCGATCGGCGGCCCGGCCGCGCGGCTGGCGCTCGACTGCATCAAGAACGTCGAGGTGCTCGAGTACCAGGAGCTCGGCATGGAAGCGGTGTGGAAGATCGACGTCGAGGACTTCCCCTCCTTCATCGTCGTCGACGACAAGGGTAACGACTTCTTCGCCCACACCGACGAGGTCACGCTCACGGTCGGGAAGCGCCCCGGCCTGTAACCCTTTGCAGCAGAATGCAGTTCGGCCCCGTCGGGAATCTCTCCCGACGGGGCCGACCCGTATGCGAGACTGCGGTCAGGCGGCGCAGGCGTGCGTTCGCGAGAGCACGGCCGGCGACTGCGCGACCGCATTCCGCAGAAAACCGGTGACCATGGCGGGTTCGGGCTCCTCGCCCGGGTCGAGCACGCCGCACAGCGCGCGGTAGGTATCGACATCGAGGACGGGCACGACGCGGAAGTGCGTGGTCATGCCGAGAACGAAATCGATCGCGTGGTCGCGGGAACGAACCTTGAGCTCGGGGCCGTGCGCGCCCGTGACGACGCATATTTCGAGTACGGCACCCGGTGCGAGAAAGTCGAACGAGGCGGCATGCACCTTGTGGCGCACCCT
>NZ_JAUZMZ010000066.1:0-25210 GCF_036327435.1 Rhodococcus chondri
GGGCGAGAGTGACATGGTCGAACCCCGCGGCCCGCGCCTCGCGGGCGGCGGCGACGGGTCGCCCGGGGGTGTGGGTACGGTCGAGCACCGCGAGCACATGCGGGGCGGCCGACTGCATCCCCAGCGAGACCCGTGTATACCCCGCCTCGCGGATCCGCGCGAAGAAATCGGGCGAGGTGGATTCCGGGTTGGACTCGGTGGTCACCTCGGCGCCGGGCGCGAGCCCGAACGTCGATCGCACGGCGCCGAGTACCTCCGCCAGTCCGTCGGCCCCGAGCAGCGACGGTGTGCCGCCCCCGACGAAGACGGTGTCCGCGGTCGGGACCGCCGATCCGGCGTTCCCGAGCATCTCGGCGCCGACGGCCCATTCGCGGCGCAGACCCTCGAGCCAGGACTCGGGCGACGCCGCGGTTCCGAGTTCACCGGCGGTATAGGTGTTGAAGTCGCAGTAGCCGCAACGGGTGGCGCAGAACGGCACGTGCACGTAGACCCCGAAGGGGCGGGTCCCGGCCCCGGCGACGGCCGAGTCGGGTAGTTCGAAGCCGGCCTTCGCGTCGGCGCGCTCACCGATCTTCGTTTTACTCACACCAACCAGTGTTCCAGAGGCGCACCGGGTGACCGTCGACACGCAACATCATCACGGACATGCCGGCGCCGCAGCCGGACGATGCGCCTACCTCGGCATTTCCCCCAATTTCGGTGGAAATGCCCGCCGAATTCGGAATCGACCCCGTGACATGGCACAATGGTCGCCATGACCGGACTCGGAGTGCGACTCGTGGCGCGACGCCACGTCGACCTCAAGCGTGTCTGTGCGTCGTGCTGTCTGCCTTGCACCGCCGGTTTCTGCACCGACTGTCGCTAGTCCGCAGAAACTCGGCTTCACCCCCTGATCCCCCGGGTCGAGGCGTGTCTGCGTGCGGACAGCCCTCTCTGCACATTCGATCCGGTCCATTGCAAATCCAGGAGAACCTGCATGTCGTCGACCACCGACGTCACACCCCCGGCCGACCCGACCGCCTCCGCACCCCCTGCTCGTCCCAGGGCTGCGCGCCCCGCCAAGCGTCGCGCGGAAGGACAGTGGGCGCTCGGGTACCGCGAGCCACTGAACCCCAACGAGCAGGTGAAGAAGGACGACAACCCGCTCAATGTGCGCCGACGGATCATCGACACGTACCAGCACGTGGGATTCGACGGCATCGACAAGGCGGACCTGCGCAACCGTTTCCGCTGGATGGGTCTGTACACCCAGCGCGCCGAGGGATACGACGGCACGTGGACGGGTGACGACAACGCGGATCTGCTCGAAGCCAAGTACTTCATGTTGCGGGTCCGCACCGACGGTGGGCAGCTGAACACCGCCCAGGTACGCGCAATCGCGAGCGTGTCGAAGGACTTCGCGCGCGACACCGCCGACATCACCGATCGCCAGAACATCCAGTTCCACTGGGTGGAGATCGAGAACGTGCCGGAGATCTGGCGACGGCTCGAGGCAGTGGGGCTCGAAACCACCGAGGCGTGCGGCGACTGCCCCCGCGGAATGCTCGGCTCACCGCTGGCCGGCCTGTCTCCCGACGAGGTGCTCGACGCTACGCCGGCCCTGGCCGAGATCAAGCGTCGCTACATCGGCAACCCCGAGTACTCGAATCTCCCCCGCAAGTTCAAAACTGCCATCTCCGGCCAGCCGGATGTGGTGCACGAGATCAACGACGTCTCGTTCGTCGGGGTGAACCATCCCGAGCACGGACCAGGCTTCGACCTGTGGGTCGGCGGTGGCCTGTCCACGAATCCGATGCTGGCGCAACGAACCGGCGCATGGATTCCGCTCGAGGATGTTCCGGATGTATGGGAAGCCGTCGTTGCGGTCTTCCGCGACTACGGGTATCGCCGGCTCCGGTCGAAGGCCCGGCTCAAGTTCCTGATCAAGGACTGGGGTATCGAGAAGTTCCGCGATGTGCTGGAGACCGAGTATCTGAAGCGTCCCCTGTTCGACGGGCCGGCGCCCGAACAGCCGCGCCACCCGATTGATCATGTCGGGCTCACCAAGCAGACGAACGGCCTCAATGCCGTGGGCTTCTCCGCGGTCTCCGGTCGCGTTTCCGGTACGGCTCTCGACGTCCTGGCCGATGCGATGGACAAGGCCGGCACGGATTCTGTGCGCCTGACGCCGTACCAGAAGCTGATCGTCGTCAACGTTCCCGACGACAAGATCGCGGGTCTCGACGCCGATCTCGAAGCCGTGGGCATGAGTTCCCGGCCCTCGCGGTGGCGTCGCAACCTGATCGCCTGCACGGGCCTCGAGTACTGCAAGCTCTCGTTCACCGAGACCCGCAGCCGTTCGCAGAATCTCGTGCCCGAACTCGAATCCCGTCTCGCCGAACTGAATTCGCAGCTCGACGTGCCGATCACGATCAACTTCAACGGATGCCCGAACTCGTGCGCCCGGATCCAGGTCGCCGACATCGGATTCAAGGGAATGCTTGTCGACGACGGCGACGGCAAGCAGATCGAAGGATTCCAGGTACATCTGGGCGGCAGCCTGGGATTCGATATCGGCTTCGGCCGCAAGCTGCGCCAGCACCGCATCCTCGCCCACGAAGCCACCGACTACATCGAACGCGTCGTGCGCAACTTCATCAAGCACAAGAATGCGGACGAACGCTTCGCCGAATGGGCTGTCCGAGCAGACGAGGCGGACCTGCGATGAGCACATCGACCACGACCGACGAACTTCGGGAACTCGCCGCGCAGGGGGCGGCAAGCCTCGAAGGCGCCTCGGCTCTGGAGTTGCTCCAGTGGACCGAGGAGAATTTCGGTACCGCCGTCACCGGCGACCGGAGCGGTTACATCGTGGCCTCGAACATGCAGGACGCGGTGCTCGTGCACCTCGCGTCGCAGGTCCGCCCCGGGGTGGACGTCCTGTTCCTCGACACCGGTTACCACTTCGCCGAGACCCTCGGCACGCGGGACGCGGTCGAGCAGGTGTACGGCGTCGACATCGTCAACGCCCGCGCTCGCAATTCCGTCGCCGAGCAGGACGCGGTGCTCGGCAAGGACTTGTTCGCACGCGACCCGAACGAGTGCTGCCGGCTCCGGAAGGTGGTGCCGCTCCAGCAATCCCTGAAGGGATACCGGGCATGGGTGACCGGCATCCGCCGAGTCGAATCCCCCACTCGCGCGAACGCGCCGCTCATCTCGTTCGACGACGCCTTCGGCCTCGTGAAGATCAATCCGATCGCCGCCTGGTCCGACGAAGACATGCAGAACTACATCGACGAGCACGGCATCCTGGTCAATCCGCTCGTCGACGAGGGCTACCCGTCCATCGGGTGCGCCCCTTGCACCACGAAACCACTTCCCGGGGCCGATCCGCGCAGCGGACGCTGGGCCGGCCGCGCCAAGACCGAATGCGGGTTGCACGCCTCATGACACTCATCGATTCGACACCGAGCGAAGCGCGAACCAAGTTGGACGGCAACAAGTTCGATACCCTCGACGCCCTCGAGTCGGAAGCGATCCACGTCTTCCGAGAGGTCGCGGGCGAGTTCGAGCGGCCCGTGATCCTGTTCTCGGGTGGCAAGGATTCCACCGTGCTGCTGCACCTGGCGATCAAGGCATTCTGGCCCGCGCCGCTGCCGTTCGCGCTCCTGCACGTCGACACCGGACACAACCTGGCCGAAGTCCTCGACTTCCGCGACCACGTCGTCGAGAAGTACAACCTGCGACTGCACGTCGCGAAGGTCGAGGATTACCTCGCCGACGGCCGACTCACCGAGCGGCCCGACGGTATCCGCAATCCCCTACAGACCGTGCCGCTGCTCGACGCCATCACCGAGAACCGCTTCGACGCGGTCTTCGGCGGCGCCCGCCGCGACGAGGAACGCGCACGTGCCAAGGAGCGGATCTTCTCCCTGCGCAACGCATTCGGACAGTGGGATCCCAAGCGTCAACGCCCCGAACTGTGGAACCTGTACAACGGTCGGCACGCTCCGGGCGAGCACGTGCGGGTGTTCCCGCTCAGCAACTTCACCGAGCTCGACATCTGGCGTTACATCGCCCGCGACGACGTCGAACTCGCAAGCATCTACTACGCGCATCAGCGTCCGGTGTACCGGCGCGACGGCATGTGGATGACCCCGGGCGTGTGGGGTGGACCCGCCGACGGTGAGGAACTCGAGACCCGCTCGGTGCGGTACCGCACCGTCGGCGACGGATCCACCACCGGCGCCGTCCTGTCCGAGGCCACCACCAACGAAGAGATCCTCGCCGAGGTGGCCGCCTCCCGGCTCACCGAGCGCGGTGCCACCCGCGGCGACGACCGCGTTTCCGAAGCGGCCATGGAAGACCGCAAGCGAGAGGGCTACTTCTGATCATGAGCGATCTTCGAGAAACCGGCTTGCAGCACGAAACACAGCTGCTCCGTCTCGCCACCGCCGGCAGCGTCGACGACGGAAAGTCCACCCTGGTGGGCCGACTGCTGTACGACACCAAATCCGTTCTCGCCGACCAGATCGACGCCGTGACCCGCGCGTCGGTCGACAGGGGCCTCGACACCCCCGACCTGTCGCTGCTGGTCGACGGCCTCCGCGCCGAGCGCGAGCAGGGCATCACGATCGACGTCGCCTACCGGTACTTCGCGACGCCGAAGCGCAGCTTCGTGCTCGCGGACACACCCGGCCACGTGCAGTACACCCGCAACACCGTCTCCGGCGCATCCACCGCGCAACTGGTGGTGCTGCTCGTCGACGCCCGCAAAGGTGTCATCTCGCAGACCCGCAAGCACGCGGCGGTGCTCGCGCTCCTCGGGGTGCCGAAGCTCGTGCTGGCCGTCAACAAGATCGATCTCGTCGAGGATCCCGCGACGGTGTTCGCCCAGATCTGCGAGGAGTTCAACACCCTGACCCGCTCGCTCGGCTGGGCCCCCGGCGATGTGCAGGAGATTCCGGTCTCGGCGCTGCACGGCGACAACGTGGCGACCCGTTCCGAGAACACCCCGTACTACAGCGGCCCGACACTCATCGAGCATCTCGAGTCGGTGCCGGTGGACGCCGACGTGCACGGCCGCCACGAGGTCGGTCTCCGCATGGCGGTGCAGTACGTGATCCGTCCGCGCACCGCGGACCATCCCGACTACCGGGGCTACGCGGGCCAGATCGCCGCCGGCTCGGTGCGTCCGGGCGACGAGATAGCGGTCCTGCCGTCCGGCATCCGCACCACGGTCGAGCGCATCGACACCGCCGACGGCGAACTCGACGTCGCGCATGCCGGCCGCTCGGTGACGCTGATCCTCTCGGACGACATCGATATCTCCCGCGGCGACGTCATCTCCTCCCCCGTCGATGCACCCGAGCCGATCTCGGATTTCGAGGCCACCGTCTGCTGGCTCGCAGAGAAGCCGCTGCGCCCCGGCGCCCGGCTGCTTCTCAAGCACGGGGCCCGCACGACTCAGGCGATCGTCGGTAGCCTCGAAGAGCGGTTCGACGAACAGAATCTGACATCGGATCCACATCCGGAAACGTTGGAACTCAACGAGATCGCCCGTATCTCGATCCGAGTGGCGGAGCCGATCGCAGCCGACGACTACAAGATCAACCGTCGTTCCGGCAGCTTCCTGCTCGTCGACCCCGCCGGGGGCAACACGCTCGCGGCCGGACTCGTCGGCGACGGCCTCGCCGACATCGAGCTCGGCAACCGCGTCCCGGCATGATCCCGCTGATCGCTGTCGCGCACGGCAGCCGCGATCCGCGCTCGGCGCGGGCCGTGGCCGCCGCGCTCGCGGTGGTCCGTGCGCAGCATCCGCAGTGGGATGTGCGCCTCGCTTTCCTCGACCTGAACGAGCCGTCGGTTCCGTCCGTGCTCGACGCTGTCGCCGCGGAGGGGCACGACCGCGTCGTCGTCGTGCCTCTTCTGCTGGGCAGCGCCTTCCATGCACGGGTCGATCTGCCGGCGCTGCTCGCGCAAGCTCGGGTCCGGCATCGTGGGCTGGACATCGTGTGCTCCGACATTCTCGGCGACGATGTCCTGCTCGTCGACGCCGTCCGCGACCACATCGCGGCCACGAGTGTGTCCCTCGACGACCCCGAGATCGGTGTCGCGCTGTGTGCCGTCGGCTCGCGCCGGCCCGAGGCCAACAGCGCGGTCGCGGCCGTGGCACCGCGAGTGACCGCGGCGACCATGTGGCTGCCGGCGCGCACCTGCTTCGCCACCGCCGCCCAGCCGTCCGTCACCGACGCACTGATCCGGCTCGAGCAAGCCGGTGCCCGGACCCTGGTCGTGGCACCGTGGATGCTCGCCCCGGGCCTGCTGTGGGACAGGGCCTGCGACGCGGCCCTCGCATCGTTTCCCGGGGTGCGGATCGCTGCACCCCTCCCTTCGCACACCGCCGTCGCGAGGGTGATCGCCGCGCGCTACCTCGACGCGAGCGCTCTCGCGGTATCGCCGCTCGCGGCCTGACCACCGGACACTGCGCGCCGGTCGAGACTCCGTTCTCCCAGGGTCTACATTCTTCTTGTACAAGTGGGACAGCTGTGTACGCTGCCCGGACCACCGAGGGTCCGGGACCACCGAGGAGAGTCCGTGCAGAACGAGTTGCGTCGCTACATCGATCGCCTGCGCACCGAAGGATATTCGGTGCGGGACGACCACGGTGAGGACCCCGACCTGATCGACATCCACGGCCGGGCAGTGGACACGTGGCGCGAGAACTACCCGTACGACGAACGCATGGACCGCGCGACGTACGAGGTCGAGAAGTACCTGCTCCAGATCGAACTGCTCAAGTTCCAGGCGTGGGCGAAGGACAACGGTTCGAAGCACATCATCGTCTTCGAAGGCCGTGATGCCGCCGGAAAAGGCGGCACGATCAAAAGGTTCCAGGAATACATCAATGTCCGCCATGCGCGGGTGGTCGCGTTGAACAAGCCGTCCGACCGCGAGGCCGGCCAGTGGTACATGCAGCGATACATCCGGCATTTTCCTACCGCGGGCGAGCTGGTGATGTTCGACCGGTCCTGGTACAACCGTGCCGGTGTGGAGCGGGTGATGGATTTCTGCACCGAGGACGAGTACGAGCGTTTCCTCGATCATGTGCCACCATTCGAACGGCTCGTCGTCGACGCCGGCATCAGTCTGACCAAGTTCTGGTTCTCCGTCACCCAGAACGAGCAGCGCACCCGGTTCGCGATCCGTCAGCTCGACCCGGTGCGCCGGTGGAAGCTCTCCGAGATGGATCTCGAGTCGCTGGACAAATGGGACGAGTACACCTCCGCCAAGGAAGAAATGTTCCGGCGTACCGACAATGACTACACCCCGTGGCACACCATCAAATCCAACGACAAGAAGCGCGCGCGCATCAACGCCATGCGCTTCTTCCTGAACCAGTTCGACTACGCCGACAAGGACAAGCAGGTCGTCTTCGCACCGGACGAGCGCATCATTCAACGTGGCAGGGACGCTGTCGGCGACTGATTCGAGGGTGAACCACCGCGATTCTCTCGCCTGACCGTCGTTCCTGGCCCAAACTGAGAGAGAGCAGCGAGGAGAGCACCGTGAGCAAAACACCGCCGAAGCACGGAATCCTGGTGGGCGTCGATGGTACGCAAAGCGCTGTGAACGCGGCCCGTTGGGCAGCGTTCGTCGCGCGCCGATTAAAGGAGCCACTGCGCCTCGTTCACGTGGATTCCGGAGGTGGCCGGAACGGAGACCCCGAGACCGAACGCGACACCACAGACGTCGTGCTCGGCGCGGCCGAAGCGGCCGTGCGGGAGATCGCCGGGGACGTCACCGTCGAGTCGGACACCCGGAGCGGCTCGCCTGCAAAGACCCTGACCGAACTGTCGGAGTCCGCGCGAATGGTGGTGCTCGGTCACACGACGACGACCGAATGGCAGTCGATGTTCGGTCGGTCGGATGTCGTGTACATCTCCAACCATGCGGCGTGCCCGGTGGTGTCCTGGCGCAGCGAACACGGTTTCCGGCCACCGGACGGGCGAGAGATCGTCCTCGGCGTGGACGGCAGCAATCTCAGCAAAGCTGCGATTGCCCACGGGTACGAGATCGCGTCGTTGCTGGAGGCTCCGCTGGTCGCCGTCCACACCTGGATGGAGCAATCCACCCTCACCTACGGCGAGGGGTCGAGATTCACCGACTGGACCGCCTACGCGGAGCACAAGAAGGCGGACATGGTCGAGAGCATGGCCGGGTTGTCCGAGCGCTATCCCGATGTGCGGGTGATCCACAAGGTCGAGCGCGGCAAACCCGACATCGTGTTGCTCGAGCATTCGTCCGACGCGCAGCTCGTGGTGGTGGGCAGCCACGGACGCAGCGCATTGGCCTCCGCGGTGCTCGGTTCCACCAGCCAGGGGCTGATCCACCACGCGATGTGCCCGGTCATGGTGTGCCGCTAGCGTCCGCGAGCACCGGTCGCTACCTGGTGGCGTTGTCGTAGATGACCGCGATGGTGCCGGTCCCCTGGGCGAACAGTTCTTCGTTCACCGCGTTCCAGCCGCCCAGGTCCTCGATGGTCCAGAGCGTGTCGGGCGCGGGGAAGTCGGCGGCGAACTCTGCGGCGACGCCCGGGTCGACGGGGCGGAATCCTGCTTCGGCCCATAGCCGCTGGGCTTCGGGGGTATACAGAAAGTCGTTGAACGCCTGGGCCGTCGCCGCGTTCGACGAATTCGAGACTACCGCCGCAGGATTCTCGATCTCGAAGGTGATCGGCGGGGTCACGTGCTCGACGGGTTCCCCGTTGCGTTCGAGGAAAAGTGCCTCGTTCTCGTAGCCGAGCAACACGTCGCCCGACCCCTGCAAGAACGCTTCGGTCGCCTCCCGTCCCGACTTCGGCCGGATCCTCACGTGATCGTTCACCAGCGCCGTGACATAGTCCAACCCGGCCTGCGGATTCGCTCCGCCCTCGCTCTCGGCCGCATACGGGGCCAGCAGGTTCCACTTGGCCGAGCCGGAACCGAACAGGTCGGGCGTGATCACCTCGATATCCGGCGCGAGCAGGTCGTCCCAGTCGCGGATGTTCTTCGGATTTCCCTCACGCACCACGATGGTCACCACGGATGCGGACGGAATCCCTTTGTAGGCGCCCGCGTTCCAGTCCGGGTCGACGAAACCTGCGTCGACGAGCCGGGTGATGTCGGGTTCGACCGAGAAGTTGACGAAGTCCGCGGACGCACCGTCCTCGACTTTGCGCGACTGGTCGTCCGAGGGACCGTAGGACTTCTCGAACGTGACGTTCTCGCCCGCTTCGGTCTCGTTGAAAGCGGGTATCAACCGCTGGTATCCGTGCTCGGATACGGCGTAGGCGTACAGATCGACGGTGCCACCGGAGCCGTCCGGTGCGTCCTCCGTGCCTACGACGGTATCGCTCGCACCGTCCGAGCAGGCGGTGAGCGCGGTGACAGTCGCGGTCGCGAGTGCCACGGCGAAAAGCCTCGAGCGTCTCTTCATGGGAATGCCTTCCTGGACCCGCTGAACCCGACTTCGATGAATCCGAGAGCCGGGCACGGTGGGACCGGCGAACCGGTGACGAATTCAGCTGGTCAACACCCACGCGACGACGACGAGCACCAACAGCGCGATGAGCACCAGGGTCACGCGAGAGCGCGGCATATCAGCAATCCTCCGAGTTCGGTCCGGGTGGCTCAGGTTCGCGGCGTCCGACGGCCGCGAAAGCCGACGCGATCACCCGATCGAGCCCCCAGGCGGCCCCGGCACACACCGGCACCATCACGAGCAGCACGAGTGCGGCCTGGGGGACGAAGGACAGACCGGTGAGCCACAGCTCGAAACCGTCCCACCACGATGCCACCCGTTCCACTCCGCCCACCTTAGTGGTAGTCGCATTCCGGGGACGCCCCGCCCGCGCAGCCACGATCATGGGGTGATGGCATCCACACCGAGGGTGGAGATGGCGGCTCAGCATCGCAGTCCCTTTCCTCCGATCGACGACTACGCATTCCTGTCCGACTGCGAGACGAGCTGCCTCGTCGCCCGCAACGGCTCGGTCGAGTGGATGTGCATTCCGCGGCCCGATTCCCCGAGCATCTTCGGGGCAATCCTCGACCGCAGCGGAGGACACTTCCGGATCGGTCCGCACGACCAGGCAGTGCCGGCAGCGCGCCGCTATCTCCCGGGCGGTGTGATCCTCGAAACCACCTGGCAGACCCGCACAGGCTGGATCATCGTGCGGGACGCGATGGTGATGGGCCCGTGGCACGACGTCGACGAGCGATCCCGAACCCACCGGCGCACCCCGTCGGACTGGGAGGCCGAGCACATGCTCCTGCGCACGGTGCGGTGCGTGAACGGGACGGTCGAACTCGACATGAGCTGCGAGCCGTCGTTCGACTACCACCGCGTCGCCGCCGAATGGCAGTACTCGGGAAAGGTGTACGACGAGGCATCGGCAATATGTGCCGGACTGCCCGAGGACGGTCCGCAGCTCCGACTGTCCACGAACATGCGACTCGGGCTGGAAGGACGCGAGGCTCGCGCTCGCACCCGCATGACGCGCGGCGACACCGTATTCGTCGCATTGTCGTGGTCGGACCTGCCGGCTCCCGGCACCTTCGGCGAGGCCTCCGCGAAAATGATAGCCACGCAGGACTACTGGCGGGAGTGGCTCGCCACCGGCCGGTTCCCCGACCACCCGTGGCGCACCTACCTCGAGCGAAGCGCCTTGACCCTCAAAGGGCTGACCTACACTCCCACCGGAGCACTGCTGGCAGCGCCGACCACATCGCTTCCGGAAACACCGGGAGGGGAACGCAACTGGGACTATCGGTACGCATGGGTTCGCGATTCGACCTTCGCGTTGTGGGGTCTGTACACGCTCGGGTTCGACCGCGAGGCGGACGACTTCTTCTTCTTCATCCTCGACGTGTCACGCAACATCGACGGCACGGACCATCCGCTGCAGGTGATGTACGGGGTCGACGGGGAACGCAGCCTTCCCGAATCGACACTGGACCACCTGGCGGGTTACGACGGCGCCAGGCCCGTCCGCATCGGCAACGACGCGTATCGGCAACACCAGCACGATGTGTGGGGAGCACTCCTCGACTCGGTGTACCTCCACGCCCGCTCCCGGCGGCAGGTGCCGGAGTCGCTGTGGCCCGTCCTGCGGAGGCAGGTCGAAGAGGCGGCAGCGCACTGGCACGAACCGGACCGCGGTCTCTGGGAGGTGCGAGGGGATCCGCAGCATTTCGTGTCGTCGAAGGTGATGTGCTGGGTCGCACTGGATCGCGGCGCCCGGCTCGCCGAGATGCAGGGCCAGCCCGATTATGCGCGACGGTGGGCCGCCATCGCCGACGAGATCAGGGCCGACATCCTCGAGCACGGCGTCGACGAACGCGGTGTATTCACCCAGCGCTACGGTGACCCGTCACTCGACGCCTCCGCGCTGCTGGTGCCCCTACTGCGTTTCCTGCCCGCCGACGACCCGCGGGTGCGCGCCACGGTCCTCGCCATCGCGGACGAGCTCACCGAACACGGTCTCGTGCTGCGCTATCGCGTCGAGACCACCGACGACGGCCTGACCGGGAAGGAAGGTACGTTCACCATCTGCTCGTTCTGGCTGGTGTCGGCGCTCGTCGAAATCGGAGAGCTCGAACGCGCGACGGCGCTGTGCGACCGCCTGCTCGCGTTCGCCAGTCCGCTCAAGCTGTACGCCGAGGAGATCGATCCGGACTCGGGTCGGCATCTCGGCAACTTTCCGCAGGCCTTCACCCACCTCGCGCAGATCAACGCGGTGGTTCATGTCATCCGCGCCGAGCAGCGGATCGAGACGGGCTCGTTCCGGCCCGCGCACGACGAACACTGAGGCACTGCCTCGGCGACTCTGCGGGGGAAGGTGCCGACGGTCAGCGGAAACGGGCGAGGAGAGCCTCCGCCTGGGCTGCGATGTCGCGGATCACGTCACCCGCCGGTTTCTCGGCCCGCACCAGGCCCGCGGCCTCACCGGCGTAGACAACGCCGATATCCGGGTCTTCACCCGTGTACGCCTCGGCGATCGTCTCTTCGTCCGCGCCCGCACCGTGCCACCGATCGGTGAACGAATTGGTCAGCGCGCGCCCACCCCATCGCGACGGCCACGGCTGGTGGCGGGCCTTGTCGAACACATCGGTGTAGACGGTGTCGGCGCTCCCGGCCGCCAGCAGTTTTGCGCGCGCGTAGGCGGGTCCCACGGTTTCGGGGCTGGCCAGCAGTGCGGTACCCACGAAAGCACCGTGGGCTCCGGCAGCGAGCACCGCGGCGAGCCCACGGCCCGACGCGATCCCACCGGCGGCGAGAACGGGGAGCGAGGTGGCCTCGAGGACTTGCTGCAGTAACGGCAACGTCCCGATCCGGCCGGTGTGTCCACCGGCTTCGTGCCCCTGCGCCACCACGGCGTCGACTCCTGCGGCTTCGACGACGCGGAGATCCTCGATCGTGTTGATCTGCGAGATCGCCAGAGCCCCGGCGTCGTGGACACGGCCGACATACGGCGCCGGATCGCCGAAGGACAGCGACACCACCTGCGGGCGGTGCTCGAGCACCGCCCCGAGCAGGGAGTCGTCAGCGGACAGCGACCATGTCATGAGACCGAAACCGAGCGGCCCGCCACCGATTTCCCGTGCCGTGCTCGCCTGTTCGGCGAGCCACTCGGCAGTGTTGTACCGAGCAGCCCCGCTGAGCCCCAGCCCCCCGGCGCGAGTCACCTCACCGGCCAGCGCTCCGCCGGCGCGCCCTCCCATGGGCGCTCCGACGAGCGGGACGGTGATACCGAGTTCACGGGTGAGCCAGGTCTCGAGCACGGGGAATCCCTTCGCTGCAGTGCGGCTACTTCTTGGGCTTGTCGGAGGCGGCTTCGGACGACAGGGCCGCGACGAACGCCTCCTGCGGGACGTCGACGCGCCCGATCGTCTTCATCCGCTTCTTACCTTCCTTCTGCTTCTCGAGCAGCTTGCGCTTGCGGCTGATGTCGCCGCCGTAGCACTTGGCGAGCACGTCCTTGCGGATCGCGCGAATATTCTCGCGCGCAATGATTTTCGATCCGATCGCGGCCTGGATGGGCACCTCGAACTGCTGGCGCGGAATCAGTTCCTTGAGTTTGGTGGTCATCCTGTTGCCGTATGCGGCAGCGGAGTCCTTGTGCACGATCATGCTGAACGCGTCCACCGCCTCGCCCTGCAGCAGGATGTCGACCTTGACCAGCGCCGCTTCCTGCTCGCCGGACTCCTCGTAATCCATGCTCGCGTAGCCACGCGTGCGCGACTTGAGCGAATCGAAGAAGTCGAAGATGATCTCGGCCATCGGGAGGGTGTACCGCAGTTCGACGCGGGTCTCGGACAGGTAGTCCATGCCACCGAGTTCACCGCGACGGGACTGGCACAGCTCCATGATCGAGCCGATGAACTCGCTCGGCGCGATGATCGTGCACTTGACGATGGGCTCGTAGATCTCGCGGGCCTTGCCTTCGGGCCAGACCGACGGGTTGGTCACGACGACTTCCTGCCCGCCTTCGAGCACCACCCGGTACACGACGTTGGGGGCAGTGGAGATCAGGTCGAGATTGAATTCCCGCTCGAGACGTTCGCGAGTGATCTCCATGTGCAGCAACCCGAGGAAGCCGCAGCGGAACCCGAATCCGAGAGCCACCGACGTTTCGGGTTCGTAGGTAAGCGCGGCGTCGTTGAGCTGCAGCTTGTCGAGCGCGTCGCGCAGCACCGGATAATCCGAGCCGTCCACGGGATACAGGCCCGAGTACACCATCGGCCGCGGCTCACGGTAGCCCGTGAGCGCTTCGGTCGCGCCCCCGCGGGCGAGAGTGATGGTGTCGCCGACCTTCGACTGGCGCACATCCTTGACACCGGTGATCAGGTAGCCCACTTCCCCGACCCCGAGCCCCTTGGTCGGTTTCGGCTCCGGGGACACGATGCCGACCTCGAGCAGTTCGTGGGTCGTACCGGTGGACATCATCTTGATCTTCTCGCGCGGCACGATCTTCCCGTCGACCACGCGCACGTAGGTGACCACGCCGCGGTAGGTGTCGTAGACCGAGTCGAAGATCATGGCGCGCGCGGGTGCGTCGGAGTCACCCATCGGATGCGGAACCTGCCGGATCACCTCGTCGATCAACTCGGGCACACCCTGACCGGTCTTGCCCGACACCCTCAGGACGTCGGACGGCTCACAGCCGATGATGTTCGCGATCTCGCCCGCGTACCGGTCGGGGTCCGCCGCCGGCAGATCGATCTTGTTGAGGACCGGGATGATCGTCAGGTCCTTGTCGAGCGCGAGATACAGATTCGCGAGGGTCTGGGCCTCGATCCCCTGCGCGGCATCGACGAGCAGCACCGCGCCTTCACAGGCTTCCAGCGCACGGGACACCTCGTAGGTGAAGTCGACATGACCGGGCGTGTCGATGAGATGCATGACGAACTCTTGCTCGACGCCGTTCTCGTCCTTCATGCGCCACGGCAGACGCACGTTCTGCGCCTTGATCGTGATGCCCCGCTCGCGCTCGATATCCATTCGGTCGAGGTACTGCGCGCGCATCTGTCGCTCTTCGACCACCCCGGTCAGCTGCAGCATCCGGTCCGCCAGCGTCGACTTGCCGTGGTCGATGTGCGCGATGATGCAGAAGTTCCGGATCTTCTCGGGGTCCGTGAACGTGGTATCGGCGAAGGTGCTGATTTGGTGCTCCTGACTCGGACTGGCAGCGGCCCGCTGGACCGCGGTCACCCTTGAGAATATCCAAGGTGCGCGCCGCCCGGGACCCCGGCCGTTCCCTGCATCGCTAAGCTCGGCAATCGTGGCGCGCACATGGAAGCAAATCGGCAAGCAACTGGGTCGTCTCGCGGTCGAACAGGCGCCGCGGCTGTATCAGCAGTTGCAGAAGTCCGGAACGATCGACCGTGCCCGCTCGGCACTCGGCACCGGCGCCCCGGCCCCGGCACCGATTCCCGGCCGCCCGGTGGCATCGCGTACCACCCCGACCGCGCAGCGCGCCCGCCGAATCGACTACGCCCCCGACATGGACGGCCGGGCCGATCCGGGCGAGATCGTGTGGACCTGGGTGGAGTACGAGGACGACGCGAGCCAGGGTAAGGATCGGCCGGTGCTGGTCGTCGGCCGCGAGGGCGCCACCCTGCTCGGACTGATGCTGTCGTCGAACGACAGTCGCGACGGCCACCGCGACTGGGTCGGTATCGGCGCCGGCCGATGGGACGCCGGGAACCGGCCGAGCTGGGTTCGGCTCGACAGGGTGCTCGACGTACCCGAGGACGGCATCCGGCGCGAAGGCGCGATTCTCGACCGCGCCCGTTTCGACGAGGTCGCGCAGCGGCTGCGCGGCGAGTACGGCTGGCGGTAGGCGCTCTGCTGCAGAACACTCGCGCGGGCGGTCGAGGCCGTTCAGACGAGCCGGTTCCGGACGCGACCGAAGAGCAGTAGGTATACGAGCGCCCCGAGCGCGCCGCCGACCATCGGGAACACGATGAACAGCCACAGCTGGGCGAGCGCGCCGTCCTGGAAGAACGCGACCCCGAGACTGCGCGCCGGGTTCACCGAGGTGTTGTCGATGGGGATCGCGACGAGGTGGATCACGGCCAGGGTGAAGCCGATCGCCACGCCTGCCATCAGAACGTCGGATATCTGATCGGTGGTCGCGAGGACGACGAACACGAGCAGCGCGGTGAGCACCACCTCGACGATGATCGCCGCGCCGATCCCGTATCCGTTCTCGAGGACACCGCCGAGGGGTCCGCGTACCGCGGACGGGCTGTGCTGTCCCCACCCGTTGGCGCCGAGCCCGTCCGCGGCACGGTCGTAGGCCGGCAACGAC
Organism: Rhodococcus chondri; assembly: GCF_036327435.1. Lineage (NCBI taxonomy): Bacteria > Bacillati > Actinomycetota > Actinomycetes > Mycobacteriales > Nocardiaceae > Rhodococcus > Rhodococcus chondri. The sequence continues at coordinate 15,836 of NZ_JAUZMZ010000066.1, forward strand.
GACGCCACCGCGAAGATCGTCACACCCGCCACGAGTCCTCCCACCACCTGCGCCACCCAATACCCGACCGCGCGCACGGGCGTGATGTGGCCGACGATGAGCTGCCCGAGTGTCACCGCCGGATTGACGTGAGCGCCCGAGACCGGGCCGATGGTGTAGACGAGGAACAGCAGAGTCAGGCCGAAAGCCAGCGCCACCCCGAGGTTTCCGACCTTCGCGCCGGCGAACACCGCGGTGCCCACTGCGCAGAAGACGAGGACGAACGTCCCGATCGCTTCGGCGACATACTTGCGGAGATCGGAGAAATCTCCCTGTTCGACGGCGTACGCCTCTTCCTGCGCGGTTTCCCGTTCGGGTTCCAGATGTTCCGGCTCCATACGACCACCTTCGAGGTTCGCGGTTCGCGGCCCACGGGACCGCACCGATTCAATCGATCACCTGCGAAAACGACTCGTCGTCGAGTGGAGCGGAACTCACGGTCGCCCCTCGCGACTGCGCCGATCAGCACCGTTCGGACACTACGCAACACATGTGACCCACACAACATTTGCGCGCGGCGCGGCGGCGCGTTCCCGCCCGCCCGCGGGCGTTTCCTGCTGCAACGCCGCCCGTCGCGGTTTGGGCTTACACGACCACGCTGGTAGTGTGGTCAGTCGGTGCCGTTGTGCGCCCAGAGCTTTCCTACCACTACCAGCAAGACGACAGGATTTTACGCGTGGCCAACATCAAGTCCCAGGTGAAGCGGATCCGCACCAACGAGCGCAACCGGCTCCGGAATCAGTCGGTGAAGTCCTCGCTGCGCACTGCAATCCGTTCCTTCCGCGAGGCCGCGGCCGCTGGCGACAAGGACAAGGTCAACGAGCTCCTCGTCTCCACCGGTCGCAAGCTCGACAAGGCTGCCAGCAAGGGCGTCATCCACGCCAACCAGGCCGCCAACAAGAAGTCTGCTCTGGCGAAGCTTGCCAACCAGCTCTGAGCCGAGCGCTCCGAGGTAGAAACCGCAAGCTCTGCTACGAAGGCCGCCCCTCACGGGAGCGGCCTTCGATGCGTTCGAGTCCTTTCGACGCGCTCGAGCTCAGCGGCCCGCGAGCTGCGCGATCGTCCGAACAGCGTGCTCGACCGCGTAGTCCGCGTCGGCCGCCGCGCCCTTGACGTCTGCGTTGAGCGCCGCGACCACGCCGAGTGCTGTGCCGATCGATGCGGATGCCCACCCCCGGGATTGGGCCTGCGCCTTCTTGACCTTCCACGGCGGCATCCCCAGGTCGGAGGCCAGTGCGAACGGATCGCCGCGACCTGCCGATCCGACCCGTGCGATCGTGTGCACGGCATCGGCGAGCGCGTCGGCGAGCAGAACGTGGGCAACGCCCCGGTGCATCGCCCATCGCAGGGCCTCGAGCGCGCCGGCAGTATCGCCCGTGACGGCCTTCTCGGCGACGTCGAATCCCGTGACCTCGGCCTTGCCCGAGTAATAGCGCCGCACCGCCGCCGCGTCGATCTTGCCCCCGGTGTCGGCGACGAGTTGGCTGCAGGCGGCGGCCAGTTCCCGGAGGTCGGAGCCGACCGCCTCGATCACGACCTGTTCGACGTCTCCTGCGACCCGCACGCCCGCGGCCTGGAACTCCTTGTGCACGAAGTTCCTCACCCAGCCGGCCCGCTCCCCGGCTTTGACCGGAGCGGCACACGGATGCTCTTCGGCTCCGCACTGGCGGAGCGCACCGACCATCGCCTTGGCGCGGCCGCCGCCGCTGTGCAGGATCACGAGACTGACGCCGTCGGGCGGGGCCGCCGCGGCGTCGAGGATCAGCGCGACCGCGTCCTTGCCCGCTTCGGCGGCAGCTTCGAGGACCACCACCCGATCCTCTGCGAACAGCGAAGGACTGAGCAGTTCCGCGAGTTCCGGCACTCCGGCGTCTCCGGCGCGTAGCCGCGAGACGGGCAGATCGGAGGTGCCGCTGCGGGCGCGCACGCCGGCGACGATCTGTGCGACCGCGCGGTCGATCAGCAGTTCTTCATCGCCGAGGACGAGGTGCAGTGGTGCATCGGTCACGGATCGATCGTGCCACGCGTATCCGACACGACGGCCAGCGCCCCGGAGCCGGCGCGCACGACCGCGATGTCGCCGTGGACGTCGGTCTGCAGGATCTGGGTACCCAGGTCGGTGAGCGCGCCGACGATCTCGGGGTGGGGATGACCGAACGGGTTGCCACTCCCCGCGCTGACCACCGCGACCCTCGGCCGGACCGCGGCCAGGAACCGTGCCGAACTCGTCCGCGATCCGTGATGCGGGACCTTCAGGACGTCCGCGCGCACGTCGATGCCGTTGCGCAGCAACCGGTCCTGCGCATCCGCCTCGGCATCGCCGGTGAGCAGGATCGTCCCCACCACGGTCCCGGCTGCCACGACGAGGGAGTGATCGTTCTCCGACACCGCGCCGGGGAGGGCGTTCTCGTCCGTCGGCGCGAGCACGCGCAGCGTGAGAGTACCGACGCGGATCACCTCACCGGCACGTGTCTGCCGAACCGGCACCGCGAACTCGGCTGCGGTTGCGAGCAGCGCTGCGCCGCCCTCACGATCGGTCGCGCCGGGCCCTGTCATCACGGTGTCCACCGTGCGTCCGGCGAGCACGCCGCGGGCTCCACCGACATGGTCGGCATGCATGTGCGAGATCATCAGCATCGCCACGTGGTCGATGCGGAGCCGGCGCAGGCATCGATCCACCGGCTCGGATTCGACCCCGGCGTCGACGACCACGGCCCGGCCGTCTCCGGTTGCCAGCACCACCGCGTCGCCCTGTCCCACATCGCACGCGACGAACACCCAACCGGCGGCGGGCCATCCCGGATTCCAGATCCGGATCGGTAACCACACCGCGACCGCAGCGAGCAACGCGACGACGGTGGCGGCTCTGAGCCTCCGGTGTCGCAGCACCGCACCGCTACCGAGAGCGATCGCGATGACGGTCGCCGCTCCCGGGAGTCCTCCCGCGACGCTCGCCTCGGCGTCCGGCACCGAGGCGGCGTGGTCGGCGACGGTGAGCAACCACCACAGCATCGGAGCGGCGCTGCCTGCGAGGACTTCACCTGCGACGGGTGCGACGGTAGCGCACACCGCGACCAGCGAACCCAGCACGGTCAGCGGAGCCAGCACCGGAGTGACGAGGATATTGGCTGCTATCGCAACGAAACTGACCGTGCCGGTGACCGCGGCGACGATGGGCGCCGTCACGAGATATGCCGCGGCGGCGACCGCGCAGACTTCCGCGACCGGCCGCGGCCAGCCGCGTTTCCGCAGTCGGGCGACCCACCCCGGGGTGATCAGGATCAGACCGGCCGTCGCGGCGACCGACAGCGCGAAGGCTGCGTCGACGGCCAGATCGGGCCACAGCAGCAGGAGAAGCCCCACCGACGCCGACAGCGCGGGCAGGGCCTGTCGCTCTCGGCCCGTCACCAGCGCGAGCAGACCGACCGCCCCCATGGCGGCCGCGCGGAGGACGCTCGGCGACGGCCGCACCACCACGACGAACAACACGAGGGCCACAGCGGCGACGCACGTGCCGGTGCGTGGACCGATGCCGAAAGCGCGGACGAGCAGCAGCACTGCGCCGAGCACGATACTGACGTTGGCACCCGACACGGCTGTCAGATGTGTCAGTCCCGCGACGCGGAAGTCCTCGCGCACGTCATCGGGAACCTCGCTCGTGTCGCCGACCACGAGGCCGGGCAACAGGCCTGCCTGGGCGGGTGTGAGCGTGCGCGCCGCGGCGGTGGTGAGCCGGTCGCGCACCGAGCCGGCCCATCGCTGCACCGCCGGGGCGGATTCGGCGTGGCGGGGTGCGCCGTCGGCGCGGATCGCAGCTACGGCCGTGCCGGCGCCGGGTAGTTCTGCGGCCCGCCCGCGGATCGTGAGGCGTTGTCCGGGAAGAACGTTCGCCCAGCCCTCAGCGGGAGCGAACACCACCACCGCACCACCGGTCGCCATCGACCGCGTCCCGATCCGGACGTGATGCAGATCCGCCGGGAACCACACTTGCATGTCGCCACCGAACGCGTTGCGCCGCATCATTTTCGGGTCGTCGATCGGTTCGATTTCGGCGGTGATCCAGCTACCGCGCATGCCGGCGTCGGCGAGCGGATGAGCCTCGGCGAAGTCCATCCGCACTGCGATCGCTCCCCCGAACCCGGCCGCGACGACCAAGGTGGCCAGCAGGATCCGGCCACCCGTGTGCCCTCGCACGGGTCCTCGCATCCCCCCCGCGAACACGACCGCGGCGGCGGCCAGAGCCACGACGGTCACCGGTACCGCCACCGGCGGGCCGCCGTGGAGACCGGCCGCGGTGGCGGCCCATGCGGCCGCGGCACACGGCACGAGTCGCGCGTCCACCCGGCGGGGCTCGGCATCGCCCTGCCGACCGGGATCGGTCACACCGTCACCAGTTCGCGTAAACGCGCGAGCCGGGCGGGGCCGATGCCGTCCACCTCACCCAATTGCTCGACATCGGTGAACGCCCCGTTCGCGCGGCGCCACGACACGATGGACGCCGCCGTGACCGGACCGACCCCCGGCAATGCGTCCAACGTCGCCTCATCGGCGGAATTGAGGTTCACGAGCCGGGAATCCGCCCCGGCCGGGTCCGCGACGGCGGCTCCCTCGGCGCCGGAAATCCCGCTTCCTTCCGGAAGTGATTGCGGCGGTGCGGAACCGACAACGATCTGGTCACCGTCGGCGACGCGCTGCGCAAGATTGAGCCCGACCAGGTCTGCTCCGGGGTTCGCTCCCCCGGCGGCCTCGAGCGCATCGGCCACCCGCGCGCCCGCATCGAGCTGCACGAGCCCCGGCGCCGCAACCAATCCGACGACGCTGACAACCAGTTCGGCGGGCTCGGGTGCGGGTGCCGCCGACGTACTCGTGGTGTCCGTCGCGATCTCCACCGTCGGAAGAGGCGGAATCGGCTCGGGCACCGGGCGATCACGCCACACCACGACGAGAGCGACGAGTGCCGCGACGATGCCGACACTCGCGAGCGCCACGGTGCCGCGGCGCCCCGTGTCCCAGCGGGCCGCGGCAATCCTGTCGACGAGACGCGGCGGCGGACCGGTGTCGAACGTTCCGTCGGGAAGGCCGGGGTCGCGGGATGAGGAGACGTCGGTGCCGCGCCCACCGTAAGGCGGCTCCTCGACGCCACCGGGGATCCCCGTGATCGCATCGAGCCTGGTCCGGACCAGTTCCCGGTCGTCACTGCTCGCCATGTTGCGAACGCTAGCCCGCAGGGGGAATGACGCGGACGGGCGAACTCGCCGAATCGGCAGACCTGTGGATGAATGCGGCCCCTGTGGACAACGGTGCTGCGGTGGCGCTATCTGCGCGAAACAACCACGCCGACAGCGCCCGGACCGACATGGGCGCCGAGCACGGCATCGAGCTCGGACAGCGCGATCTCACTGGCGTCCGGGAGCCGTGCCGCGATCTGTTCGGTGAGCAGGCGTGCGCGTTCGGGCGCCTTCCGGTGATGCACCGCGATCAGCGCGTCCGGGGAGGCCTCGTCGACCACACAGTCGACGAGCTTGGTCATCGCCTTGGTCATGGTGCGGGTCTTCTCCCGCAGCACGAGTTTGCCTTCCACGAGGTGCAGGACGGGCTTCATCGCGAGTGCGGTGCCCAGCAACGCCGTCGCGGTCCCGATCCGCCCGCCGCGCCGTAGGTGATCGAGCCGGTCGACCACCAGCAGCGTCCGCGCCGCCGCGGCGACCGTCACCGCGCGATCGTGGACCTCGGTGAGGTCTGCACCTCCTCGGGCCGCCTTGGCGGCCTCGAGCGCTGCGAATCCCAAACCCATTGCCGTATTGCGGGAATCGACGAGACGAACAGGTCCATCGACGGTATCCGCCGCGACTCGCGCCGCCTCCCAGGTGCCCGACAGCAGACGAGACAGATGCACCGCGACGACCCCGTCGCCGTCGCTGTCGTCGAGTGCGCGCGCATAGATCTCGCTCAGCTCGGCCGGCGACGGCCCCGACGTGGTGACCGAGGACAGATCCTCGGGCAGCTCGTCGACGCCCTCGCGCAGCTCACGGCCCTCGACGATGACGTGCAACGGGACGACTCGAATGTCGTACCGCTCGACCATTTCAGGATCGAGACAACACGACGAATCGGTAACCACCACGACAGGCACGTCGACTACCGTATGCCGTCCGCCGTCGACCGTGCATCCCGGTGCACCATTCTCACCGCGTCGAGGACGGCACCGGCCACCTTGCGATGCGCGTCCCACCCCCAGTGGATGCCATCCGGATTCGCATCGTCGGAATAGATATCGGCGCGGACTGCTTCACCGAGATCGACCAGCGGAACCGACTTCTCGGCAGCCCATCGCGTGATCGCGCGGGCCGCCGGACCGCGTCCCCGGTGTACGGCGCGGTACTGCTCGCTGCGGTGCACGGACGGCAGCGTGCCGATCACCGGAAGCTCCGGACGCATGTATGCCAGTGCATTCCGGATCATTTCGAGGTATTCGACACTGATGCGCGGCGGCAGCGCGACCGGCCACCCCAGCGGCGACAGCCTCGGCTGGAGCCACCCGTACGCGCTGCGCGCGATGCGGCGCATCGCCGGAGGACGCACATAGCGCAGTCCTTCGCGCAGAGCGGTCGGCAGCGGTGACGGCAGCGAATCCATGCCGCCCACAGCGATCACCACGGCGCCGGCCCGCGGGATCACCGCCCAGACACGGGGGTCCTGGGTCATCGCCCACCACGCGTCGCGGGTCGTCCAGCCTATCCGCGCGACGAGTTCGACATTCCAGCCGAGTTCGGCGGCCACGAGATTCGGCCAGATCCGCGGGTCGTCGGCCGGCAATCCGCCCTTCGGCCCGTAGTAGCTGAGCGAATCGGCGATCACGAGCAGCGTCGGCCGGGGCGCAGCGGTGTCGCCGGGTTCCGGCTCGCCGTCCCGCGGCTCCAGGTCAGAGGACGTCATCGGGCGTCACCAGAGCCGACGCGTTCCACACGTCGAGCCGCCACGACGGGATATCGCCGTACCCGCTGAGGTGCACCCAGCCGGTGTTTCCGAGACCACCGAGAACCGGCCACCGGTCGACCGGCAGGTCGAGCAGCGATGCGGTCAGTGCCGCGATCAGTCCGCCGTGCGCGACCACGACGACCGGCCGCTCGGCCCACTGCTCGTGCTTGGCGAGCAGTTCGTCGATCACCGGCCGGCTGCGCCGCGCCACGTCGACCCGGCTCTCGCCCTCCGGCGGCGCCCAGGTCGCGTCGGCCCGCCACGCGCTGCGCGCGCCCGGCGACGCCGTGTCGACGTCGAGGTGGGTCAGTCCTTGCCATCGGCCCAGGTGGGTCTCCCGCAGTCGCGGATCGATCTCCACCGGAACCCCGGCGCGATCACCCAATGCGGTGGCCGTGTCGTACGCGCGGCGCAGGTCGGACGAGACGATCGCGAGCGGGTCGAACCGGGCCATGGTGTGGGCGACGATGTCGGCCTGCCGCCGCCCGAGCTCGGACAGGTCCGTGTCGAGCTGGCCTTGCATCCGCCGGTCGGCGTTGTACTCGGTCTGGCCGTGTCGCAGCAGGATCAGCTGCCGTACTCGGACAGGTGCGCTCACGCGTCCTCCGTGCTCTCGGTGCCGGGGCTCTCGGCGGCGGCGCTGTCGGCCGTATCGGTGTTCCGGACGGTCTTCGGCGCGGCGATTCCCTCGACGGGGACGGTCGGGCAGTCCTTCCACAGCCGCTCGAGTGCGTAGAAGTTCCGCTCGTCCTCGTGCTGGATGTGGATCACGACATCGATGTAGTCGAGCAGGGTCCACCGACCCTCACGGGTGCCCTCGCGGCGTACCGGCTTGTGCCCGGCCTCGCGCAGCTTCTCCTCGACGTTGTCGATGATGGCGTTGACCTGGCGCTCGTTGGGTGCGGACGCGATGACGAAGCAGTCGGTGATCACCAGCTGCTCGGACACGTCGAGTACCACGACATCGGATGCCAGTTTCTCGTCGGCTGCGAGAGCCGCGATCCGGGCGACCTCGATGGCTTCTGACGATGCAGTCACTGCGTGCTCTTTCTCTCGGTGGACAGGCTGCCGGTGGGCAGGCTGTCGCTGTACAGGTTGCGCTTGCTGATGTACTGCACGACACCGTCCGGTACGAGATACCAGACGGGCCGGTGCTCACGTACGCGCTCGCGGCAGCCGGTCGACGAGATCGCCAGCGCGGGGACCTCGACCAGGCTCACCGATTCGGGCGGCAGCTCGTCGAGATGCCCGGACAGGTGCTCGACGTTGAGGTCGTATCCGGGACGCGACACACCGACGAAACGCGCGAGGTCGAACAGGGTCGGCCAGTCCTGCCACGACAGGATCGAGGCAATGGCATCTGCGCCGGTGATGAAGTACAACTGCGCACCAGGATACTGGGCGCGCAGGTCGCGCAGTGTATCGACGGTGTAGGTCGCGGTGCCGCGGTCGATATCGACGCGGCTGACGGAGAAGCGCGGGTTCGACGCGGTCGCGATCACCGTCATCAGATAGCGGTCCTCGGCCGGGCTTACCGAGCGGTCCGACTTCTGCCAGGGCTGCCCGGTCGGGACGAAGATCACCTCGTCCAGGCCGAAACGGTCGGCGACCTCGCTGGCCGCCACCAGGTGCCCGTGATGGATCGGATCGAAGGTACCGCCCATGACGCCGAGACGGCGCTGCGAGTCCGGAGACCCGTCGGATGGCTGATGCACGATTGATCAGCTTACGGGTTTCACACCGGCAGCAAACCCGCCACCACTGCGGCGAGCTGCTGCGCCGACCGGCATTCGTGCATCGTGATGACCTCGCTGTACACCCGAGCGGCCGAATCTCCCGATCCCCACTGGCCGCGCGGCTCCGGGTTGAGCCAGTGTGCGTGCCGGGCGACCGCGACGAGATGTTCGAGCGCTGCCAGGTTCGGATTGCGGTAGTTGGTACGGGCGTCGCCGAGGACGAGCAGGGAGCTGCGGCTCGTGAGGCTGTGCGCGTGCCGCTCGGCGAAGGTGCCGAGCGCGTTGCCGTAGTCGGAGTGTCCGTCGTACGCGATGAGATCGGATTCGCGCAGCATCCGAGACATCGCGGCGCCCAGGTCGGCGCCCGCGGAGAAGTGGTGAGTCACCTCGTCGGTGGTGTCGATGAAAGCGAACACTCGCACCCGCGAGAACTGTTCACGCAGCGCATGCACGAGCAGCAACGTGAAGTGGGAGAAACCTGCGACAGATCCCGAGACGTCGCACAGCACCACCAGTTCCGGTCGGGCGGGACGCGGCTTGCGGTTGACCAGGTCGATGGGAACGCCACCGGTGGACATCGACTTGCGGAGGGTGCGACGCAGAGCGATGGAGCCTGCGCGTG
>NZ_JAUZMZ010000067.1:0-24828 GCF_036327435.1 Rhodococcus chondri
CTGTATGAGTCACCGAGCTGTGTGAACCGCGAGGCGCACCCGCAAGAGCAAACCGCGGGTGCGCCTCGTCCTATGTGCGGGTAGGCATGTAACCATGACCGACCCAGCTATCACGACCGCCGCCGCCTACGCCGCGACCTCGGCGGACGGACCCCTGACAAAGACAACCATCGAGCGGCGCGCGCTCGGACCGCGCGACGTGCTCATCGAGATCGAGTATGCGGGTATCTGCCACTCCGACATCCACGCGGCCAGGAACGAGTGGGGCGGCACCAAGTACCCGCTGGTGCCCGGCCACGAGATCGTCGGCATCGTCGCTGCGGTCGGCTCCGGCGTGAGCGCACACGCAGTGGGGGACCGCGTCGGCGTCGGGTGCTTCGTCGACTCGTGCGGTGACTGCGATCCGTGCCGGACCGGTTACGAGCAGCACTGCACCGAGCGGGTCACCGGCACCTACAACTCGGTCGGCCGGGACGGTCTGGTCACGCAGGGCGGCTACTCGACGCATATCGTCGTCACGGAACACTTCGTCCTGAAGATCCCCGAAGGGCTCGACCCTGCCGCCGCAGCACCGCTGCTGTGCGCCGGCATCACCCTGTACTCCCCGCTGAAACGCTGGAATGCGGGTCCGGGCACCAAGGTCGCGATCATCGGCATGGGCGGACTCGGGCACGTAGGCGTGAAGATCGCTGCAGCGCTCGGCGCGGAGGTGACGGTGCTGAGCCATTCACTGTCGAAGAAGGACGACGGGCTGCGCTTCGGCGCCACCGAATACGTCGCCACCACCGATCCGCAGGCGCTGAAAAGCCTGCGGGGCAGGTTCGATCTGATCCTGAACACCGTGTCGGTGAATCTGGATATGGACCGCTACCTGTCGCTGCTGCGACTACACGGCACCCTCGTCGAACTCGGCCTGCCGGAGAATCCGCTCACGCTGCGCGCGTTCTCGCTCGGTGTCAACGATCGTGCGATAGCCGGATCGAATGTCGGCGGGATCGCCCAGACTCAGGAGATGCTCGATTTCTGTGCCGGGAAGGGGATCGGCGCCGAGATCGAGCTGATCTCCGCCGATCGAATCAACGAGGCGTACGACCGGGTGGTGGCGAGCGATGTGCGCTACCGGTTCGTGATCGACGCAAGCACCTTCTGAGCCGATCCCGGGTGGCCGAAATCTGCCTTCGGCCACCCGGAATCAGACGCTAGAAGCTTTCGCCGAGCTGTTCTCGCAACTGGGCGAGAGTTTTCGTGAGCAACCGCGACACATGCATCTGCGACACCCCGACGCGTTCGGCGATCTGCGTCTGGGTCATGTTGCCGAAGAATCGGAGCAGCACCACCTGACGTTCCCGTTCGGGGAGCGCCTCGAGCAGGGGGCGCAGCGCCTCGTGATTCTCGACGTCGTCGAGCGCGGCGTCGTAGTCGCCGAGAGTGTCCGCGAGAGTCAGACCGTCGTCGCCGGACGGCGAAGCCCGATCCACCGACACGGTCTGATAGGCGTTACCCGCAACGAGGCCCTGCAGGACTTCTTCCTGGTCGATGCCGAGTTCCCGAGCGAGTTCGCTCGGTGTCGGGGCCCGGCCCAACTGCTGGGACAACTCCGACGTCGCCTTGCTCAGCGACAGGTGTAGTTCCTTCATGCGACGCGGCACTCGCACCGACCAGCCGGTGTCGCGGAAGTGCCGACGAACCTCGCCCATGATCGTGGGTACCGCGAACGACACGAAGTCCGACCCGCGTTCCGGATCGAATCGGTCGATGGCGTTGACCAGTCCCAGGCGTGCCACCTGCAACAGATCCTCGGATGCTTCTCCGCGTCCTTCGAAGCGTCGTGCGATGTGTTCTGCGAGCGGCAGGCAACGTGCGATGACGTCGTCCCTGATCGCCGACCGTTCCGGGTCGTCCTCGGTGAGGCTGAGGAGCTTCGTCAGCGTATCGGTGACATCGGCGTACTCGTCGCTCGTCCTCCCCTTGTTGCGGTTCACCGAGCGGCGCTGCTTTCGGCGATGGACAGGTCGATCGTGGTGACCGTGCCGTTCGCGTCGTTATCGGTAGAGACCGACACGGAATCGGTGAGCGAGTTGAGCACATGCCAGCCGAACGAACGGGGCTGGCCGATCTGAGCGGCGTCGCTGCTCGGAGCGGACAGACTGATCTTCAGGAGCGGGGGCGTTGCCTGGAAACAACACTTGAGGGTCGAATCGGCTGGCGAGTTCATGATCAGTCGGGTAGCGGCTTCGTCGACGGCAAGTTTGACGTCTGCCACTGTATCGAGATCGAAGTCGTGCTGCAGGGCGATCGCCGCCGCGACTGCGCGCAGCACCGACAACTGATCGGGTTCGGCCTTGACCCGCAGTTCGACTATCGGGGGAGTGTGTTCACGTGCCGAATCGATCGACGCGGATTTCGCCATGGGTCTCTGTTCTCCGTGACTGCGCTTAGCGGTATCGGTATCTCGTGGGTGGGGATCGTTCGCGTTCTGTCGAGTGAGGTTACCCAGGCTCCCGAATCTCAATCGCGACCCACCCCGGGATCGATCGAGCAGGTCGGTGCCGCGAGTCGGGCCGGACGGGAGACAGGTTGAGTACCAACCTTCGGTGCATTACTGTAAGAAGCGGTTGAGCACACAGCCGGGAACACGGAAGCGCCACGCGGATGCGCGGTTCTCCGGTGGGGATCGAGGTGCCGCCCATCGTCGTAGCGCTTTCTGAAATTCTCTGATGTTGGGAAGTGCAATGACAGTTTCTCAGCGAATCACCATGCCGAGCCGATCCACGATTTCTACGTGGTCGGTTCGTTCCGTCTCTTCGGAGATGCCGTGTGAATCGTCCGTCGGTGCCCAGTTCACCTCGCAGCAAATCAGTTCTGGGCTGGTGTGGGTCGGCGTGACGGGGGAGATCGACATCCGCAATGGGGATGCACTGCGTAGTTTCGCGTGCCGGCAGTTCGAGTCCTCGCAGCGACTGGTGCTCGATCTGGCCGATGTCGAATTCTTCGGATCAACCGGACTGGCCGTATTCGAAGGATTGGACGACTGCGCGAAGCAGCACGGAGGTCGGTGGGCGCTTGTGTGCGGCAGGCCTGTACAGCGACTCCTACGGGTCGCGGATACGGGTATTCCGATTCAGGTGCACACCTCTCTGGAAAGCGCGATGAGAGCATTGCGTCTCGTGGCGTAAGGCTCATCGGCCTTCGCGTCCGGACGCTTCGAAGCCGTTGCCGTGCAAGGTAAATCCTTGCACGGCAACGGATTTTTCGTCGACCACATTGCGCGTATCGACGATGGTGCGGCAACGGACGGCGTCGCCGAGCCGACTCCAGTCGAGCGTTGCGAACTGCGGCCACTCGGTGAGAACCACCAGAGCGTCGGCGCCCTGCGCCGCACGGTACGGGTCCTCGGCCAGATCCAGACCGCACAGCGGTGATTCGGCGCCGGGGGAGAGCGCCGGGTCGTAGCCGCAGAGGACCGCACCCGCCTTCTTCAGTTCGCTCGCGACCGCAAGTGCCGGCGAATCACGCAGATCCGACGTTCCGGATTTGAAAGTCAGCCCCAGCAAAGCAATTCGGACTCCGTGGAGCGATCCGCACGGTGAGCCCGTCACAGCCTCGGTGATGTCCGCGACGACCTTCGCGGGCCGGAGACCGTTCGAGCGCACAGCGGCGTCGAGCACCGTGAAGTCGACACCGGCCAGACGAGAGCTGTTCAGCAGAGCCGCGGTGTCCTTCGGCAGGCACGAGCCGCCCCATCCCGGTCCCGGCTACAGGAACGCCTCGCCGATCCGGGGATCGGCTCCCGCACATCGCGTTACCTCCCGGACATCGGCTCCGACACGCACACACAGGTCCGACAGCTCGTTGACGAACGACAGTCGCAGTGCCAGCAGCGCATTGCTCGTGTACTTTGCGAGCTCCGCGCTCTCGGGGCTGGTGAACAGCACAGGTGCGTCGAGGCCGGCATACAGGTCGGCAACGATCCCGGCACATGCCTCGTTGTCGGCACCGATCACGATCCGGTCGGGATGCAGGAAGTCGTGCAGGGCATGACCTTCTCGGAGGAACTCCGGGTTCGATACGAGATGCACCCCGTGCGATGCGGCGACCGTGGCGCATCGCCGGGTGGTGCCGACCGGCACGGTGGACTTCACCACGACGGACCCGGCGCGAGCACCTCGCGGACCTCGGTCACTGTCGATCCGCGCGTAGGGAGGCGATCGCACAGGTGGGACCCGAGAAACTGGGACCCGAGAAACCCGGCGCCACCGGTCACCAGAACCCGATCGAATCGTGTCGTGGCCGGGCGATACCCCCGGTAAACGGGCACAAACACACCGGGCGTTTCCACTCGCTGCCGGTCGGGTAACCGCTCCGTAAAGTCCTGAGGAGGAATTATGAGCACGAACGATTGGATCGCACTGGTCATCATCGTCTTGGTGGTGTTGCTGTTGCTCGCGGGGATCGTGTGGGCGCTGCGCCGCCGCGGAGCGGAGAAGCGGCGTACGGAGGCCGCACAGATCCGTCGCAAGATCGACGAGAAGAGACCTTCCGTCGAACAGCGTGCCGTCGTCGCCGACCAGACCGAGGCGGAAGCCCGCCGCGCCGCCGCCGATGCCGAAGCGAAGGCGGCCGAGGCGGCAAGGCTGCAGAACCGGGCGGACAGCCAGCGCACCGCCGCCGACCGCTCGCGCTCGGAACTGGACGAACAGCGTAAGCGGGCGGACGAACTCGATCCGCGATCCGGCACGCGCACCGAGGCGCACACCGAGGGGAACCGCCATGTCGGCACGGCCGGCCCCGACCGCACCGGAACCGGCGGATACGCCGATACGACCGGCAACACCGGCACGAGCGCATCCGACGACACGACCGACCGGGCCGGCTCGCATCGGCTGGAAGGGCACGGGCTGCCGGGCACGCACCGGGACACCGGAGAACCGCCGCGCAGGTGATTTCGGGGTGAGGACGGAAACCGGGGCGTCGAGACGCCCCGGCTTCCGTCCTCGCAGCTTCCGTCGTCATTGCTCTCGCCTACGTCGTCCCAGCGCTCACCGCATACCGATACGTGCCGACCGCGTGACGCGGCGAGCCGGTACGCAACGCTGATAGGTGCGAACGGTGTCTGCCGCCACGCGGTCCCACGAGTAGCGGGCCGACGCACGATCGCGGCCTGCGATGCCGTAGGTGGCGAGGGTGGTGGTATCGGCCAGTAGTTGTCGAGCGGCCGCCGCCACGGCTTCGGGCGAGCGCGGCGGGATCAGGCAGCCGGTGACACCGTCGACCACCGTGTCGAGCATCCCGCCGACCGCCGAGGCGATCACGGGACGGCCGCACGCCATGGCTTCGAGCGGCACGATTCCGAAGGGCTCGTACCACGGCGTGCACAGCACGATGTCCGCCGAACGCAGGAGCGCGGGCATCTCTCCGCGGGACACCTGTCCGGGCATACGGACACGGTCGCGCACGCCGCATCGCTCGGCGACGGCAAGCAGGCGGGCCGCCTCCGGATCGTGGGAGAGGGAGCCGTTGGGCGGCCCACCGGCAATGACCAGCTCGGTGTCCGGCAGCAGTGCCAGCGCCTCGATCGCAACGTCGAATCCCTTACGCGGAACCAGTCGGCCGACGGTCACCAGTCGATGGGCGAATTTCCGGGGCGGCCCCGCCGGACCCGTCGGTTCGAAACGTGCCAGGTCCACACCGCACGGCACGACCGACGTGTGGGAACGTGGCAGGCCCATACGAGCAAGCTCGAACACCTCGTCGGAGCACGTGGCGGCGACACGGTTTGCGCCCCGCGCGATGAGTTTCTCGAGGCGGATCCGATCGGCCGGGCTGGTGTCCGCCGACCCCTGGTGACGCCGCTTGACGACACCCAGAGCATGAAACGTCTGCACCGTCGGCAATGCCGAAGAGCGCGCGGCCAATTGTGTTGCGATGCCGGACATCCAGAAGTGTGCATGGGTGATATCCGGGGGATCGGCGGACCACTCCTGCTCGAGGAAGCTTCCGAATTCGCCCATCAGTGGAAGGAGTTCGTCCTTCGGTAGATGTGTGGGTGGGCCGGCCGGGACATGAACGACCTCGTAGTCTTCGCGTGCCCGAACGCGGTCGGGAAGGTCGGGGTCGTCGCGACGCGTATAGACGGCGACTTCGTGGCCGGCACGCACTAGTGCCGCGGACAACTCCGCGACATGGACGTTCTGTCCGCCGGCATCTGCGCCACCCGGCGCGGCGAGCGGGCTTGCATGTTCGGACACCATCGCAATCTTCATGGGCTTCCCTTCCCCGTGACATCGGCCGGCAACCGGTTCCAATCCCCGTGGAACCGGTCCAGTCCATACGTCGCGCCAGCGGCGTCGCGAGCCGCTTTTCCACAGATCGCAGCCACCTCCGGCTCGTGTACGAATCTGCGGATCGCGGCAGCCGGTACTTCCGGATCGGCCGAGACCACACCGGCCGTGCGCGGTACCGCCGCGGGCGCCTCGGTCGCTGCGACCGCAACCACCGGCATCCCCATGTGCATCGCCTCGATCAGTGACAATCCCAGGGAGGTCCAGTGCGCGGTGTGCACATACACCCGCCGACGCGCGACCTCGTCGTGCAACTGCGCTGTGAGCAGGTCGCCGCACCCGACGACATCGCCGTCCACGTGCCGGTGCAGATCTTCCGTACCGATGCCGAACACGTCGATGGGCGCGGCACCCGACAGGGGAGTGAGAGGGTCGGTGCCCGTGATCCGTCCCCGGCGCACAGGTTCGTTGATCATGGCCGCGGCACGCGGTAGTTCGCCGTAGATCGCCGGGATATCGGTGCCGGGCCAGGGCCGACCGCACCGGCCGCGTCCGAGCGGTCCGCCCTCGGGCAGCGTCGGCAGCAGATAGCGATGCGGCTCGTGGACGAAAGATGTTGTCCACGAGCCGTGCACATGCCAGAGCAGAACATTCGACGGTGTGTCGGTGGCCACGGGCATAGAAGTCGGGTGCCCGCCCCACCAGCGACTAAACCGTTCCTGTTGATCTTCCGGTGGATTCCGGGTGGCCGGTCCTCGCCCGGACCGGTGACTTCATCGCGTGAGCACACCGGCGGAAATGCCGGCATACATCACCATCAGGACAAACAGCGCCCAGCCTGTGCCGTGCCAGATGGGCCAGCGACCACCGGCCTTCCACACCTGGTAGGTGCGCACGAAGGCGCCCAGGCCGCCGAGCAGCAGAATGACGACGGGTCCGAACGTGAGGATCTGCCGTGCGGGGTCGGTGCAGACGGCGAAATCGGCGTCGGCGCAGCTCTCGCCGTCGATCACCGTGGCCCACAGGACCACGCCGAGCATCACCAGCAGTGCCAGGGCGATTACCGCGCCCGCGTACCACGCGGCGTGCCGGAACAGCCGGGGTTCACTCCAGCGTTTCTCGACGTCTTGTGTCATCGAACCTCCTACAGGGAGAGTCGTCTGCGTTCGTTTGGTCCGCACGCGCGTGTTCAGGCTCGGTCGGCGAGCTCGCCGTGCCCGGCCTTGCGCGCGCAATGGGCGCAGCAGTACATCACACCGTCGGCTTCGACGCCGTGGCCGACAATCTTGCAGTGGCAGTGCGCGCATTCCGGCGCCATCGCGTGAATCGCGCACTCGAAGCTGTCGTACGTCCCGGTGACGTTCTCGCGGGTGAGTGTGAAGGTCTTGTCGTACTCGTTTCCGCAGGTATCGCATGTGGCCATCTCGTCGCTCCTCCTACCGGATCAGGCCCGACGGTCGGGTTTGCACCGATCGGGTGCCCGTCCCGGCACGTCGGCAAACGCGGCCGCTGCCGAGACCGCCGTGGGCGGAACCGAAGGAATTCGGATGTGTCGGGCCCGCGATCGTGGGTACACGACAAGAACGACACCGACCGCGGCCGGGACCGACGCGCTGTCACTTCACGTGCTGTATCGGTGTCGCGGGACCGACCTCGAGGAGGACACGTGAGCGTTTCCGATCCCGAACCGCACGGCAACACCGACCCCGATCCGAATGTCACTCCGGATCTCGAGCCCGGCGGCGGGGTCTCCCCGGGTTCGACCCCTCCCGATTCGGCGGGCACGTCCGGACTGTCGGCGCCGGAGCCCGACACCAGAAAGCATTTTCCCGCTACGGGATGGCTCACGATCGCCGCGGCCGTGGTGATCGTACTGATTTTTGTAGCCGTCATCATCGCCGTGATCCTCTGACACGAGGATCCTCTGACAACGAAGGAGCACCACATGTCGGATGAAAAGAGTGGCCCGAGCGAAGGCGTCAAGGGTGCCGTCGAGGGCATCAAGGGTAAGGCCAAGGAAGCCGCGGGCGCGCTCGCCGGCAACGACGATCTCACGCGTGAAGGCCGGGCCCAGCAGGACAAGGCCGAGAATCAGCGCGAGGTGGCCGAGAAGGAAGCCGAGGCGGAGGCGGCACGTAAGAAGGCCGCAGCCGACGAGGCCCGCCAGCGAGCCCAGCAGTAGATATCAGCGGAACGGCCCGCGTGGCGTGCCGACCCTGACGAGCGTGTGTCCGGTGTCAGTTGCCGGGCACACGCTCGTGCAGAGTCATGAGTATGTGGTCGAACGCGATCCGGTCCGTCGTCGGAATTCCTGCGCCGGTGCTGATTTCGGCAACGAGTTGTTCCGCGAGCACACGTAGTTTGACGTTGGTTTCCTGAGAGCGCCACGCGAGGATTTCGAACGCGTGCTGGGAGGAGATCGAGTACACGACCATGAGAGCGCCCTTCGCCTGCTCGATCACGGCGCGTGTTTCGGCCAGTGCGTTGACGGCCTCGTCCACGCTCTCGCGGACGTCCTCTTCGAAAACGTCCGACAGGTCCAGGTAGAAACCGGAAGTGCCGAGTACCTTCCCGTCTTCGTCGAGCAGTCGGTCGCCGATCACCGCGACGCGTTTGACGTTCCCGGCGGTATCGATGATGCGGTGTCTGCTGCTGAACGGTTCCCCTGCCGTACGTACGGCCTCGAGGACCTCGGCCATGTGCTCCTTGTCCTCGGGGTGCTTGTGCTGGAGGATCAGCTCGGTCGTGGGCCGCATGGGGCCCGATTCGTAGCCGTGCATCTGCGCGACGGCATCGGACCATTCCCAAGAATCGTCGGCGAGCAGATACCGGAAACTCCCCACGTGCTGTTGAGAGCTACCGGCGATGCGCAGTGCCAGCGCTTCGTCCTCTCGGGTAATACGGTCGGTCATAGGTCCGATTATGGTGCACAGCCGCCGACCGGGGCCGAGCGCCCGACGCTCGTGCTGCCCGGGCTGTCGCCCGGATCCGGAATTATACGAGGATGGCGCGTTTTTTCCGGTTTCCGGTCGGGTACCCGACTGCAACGAACGCGTGTCGGACGCGTTGTGAAGCCGGAGGTGGAACTGTGCGTCTGTTGACTCTCGTCGTCCTGGTCTGGTTGATCGTGGGTGTGGTCGCCGCTGCGCAGCGGGACTACTTCTCCAACTCGGAGCAGAACTGCGCCGGTGTCGCGACCGTTGCGGTGACCGTTATCGCCGGTCCGCTCAACTATATGGGCGTCAACCCGAAGGTCACCGATTGCGAACTCCCGCAGCCCAGCGAGTGAGGGACGGTCGCTCTCACGCCCGGCCCTGCTCGGTGAGGTCGCCGAGGAAGGAGTGCGCCCAGCGGTCGACGTCGTGCGTCATCACCTGTGTGTGCAGCGACTTCATCCTGCGCGACGCACTCGCAGGGTCTTCGTTCACCGCCTCGACCACCGCGCGTTTGACATCCTCGAGGTCGTGGGGGTTGACGAGGCGTGCGCGTCTCAGTTCCGCTGCGGCACCCGCGAACTCGCTGAGGACGAGTGAACCACTGCCGTCGCCGTGACACGCGACGTATTCCTTGGCGACGAGATTCATGCCGTCGCGTAGCGGAGTGACGAGCATGACGTCCGCCCCCGTGTACATCGCCACGAGTTCATCGCGATCGACGGGCCGGTGCAGGTAATGCACGACAGGTCGTCCGAGCTCACCGAACTCCCCGTTGATACGGCCCACTTCCCGCTCGACGTCGTCGCGCAACTGGGCGTACGCGGACAGTCGTTCGCGACTCGGGGTCGCGAGCTGCACCATGACGACCTTCTCGGGGTCGAGGGTGCCGTCCGTGAGCAGTTCGCGCAGTGCTTCGAGACGGACGTTGATGCCTTTGGTGTAGTCGAGGCGGTCCACGCCGAGCAGGACCGTCTCAGGGTCTCCGAGTTCGGATCGGATCTGCTTGGCACGCAGCCGGATTGCGGCCTCTTCGGAATGACTGCGGAGCTGCCCGGAATCGATGGAGATGGGATATGCGCCTACTCGCACCCGGCGGTCGCCGAGGTCGATGAAACCGCCGCCGGCGGTGCCTCGGGGTTGGGCCGGAAGGTCGAACAGGCGCCGGGCGAGGTAGAGGAAGTTCTCGGCTCCGCCCGGCAGATGGAAGCCGACCAGATCGGCGCCCAGCAGACCGCCGATGACTTCTTTGCGCCACGGCAACTGCAGAAACAGCTCGGGCGGGGGGAACGGAATATGGAGGAAGAACCCGATCGTGAGGTCGGGTCGCAGGTCGCGGAGCATCGCGGGGACGAGTTGCAGTTGGTAATCGTGTACCCACACGGTTGCGCCCGGTGCCGCCGCCCGGGCTGTCGCCTCGGCGAAGCGCCGGTTGACCCGCTCGTAGACGCTCCACCAACGGCGGTGGAAGGTGGGCGCGACGACGGCGTCGTGGTACAGGGGCCACAGTGTGGCGTTGGAGAACCCCTCGTAGTACTCGGTGACCTCGTCCTCGCTCAGCGGTACCGGGTGAAGTGTCAGCCCGTCTTCCGTGAACGGTGCGAGATCGACATCTGCAGTGCCGGGCCAGCCCACCCACGCGCCGTCCGTGGAACGGAGTACCGGTTCGAGCGCGGTGACGAGGCCGCCCGGACTGCGGCGCCATACGGGCGGTCCGCCGTCCGATGACGTTTCCAGGTCCACGGGCAGCCGGTTGGCCACCACCACGAAATCGTTCGGTGTTGTCTCGCTCATCGCTATCCGTTTCCCGAAAAGTGCGCTGTTCCCACCCACGCTCGACGAAATCTATAATCCGACTATAGATTTGTGATTTCGGAATTGATACACATTGGAGCAAAGTCGCTGGTCGGTGCGCGCGTTCCCCGCGGATGTGAGCGCTCGATGTGTCAGTTCTCGAGATATTCGTCGTCGATTGTTGAAAAATCCTCGAACATGGCGTCGATGCGGCGTTTGATCTCCTCGGTGCTGAACCGCACGCCGTGAGGGGGAGTGGCCGGTGCAGTCGCCGCGCCGGTCGCGGAAGCCGGGTTCGTGTCAATGGTCATCGAAAATTCTTTCTGCTCGGAGCCGGGCGATATCGGACTCGAGGCGGGCATTGGCCGACTCGAGTTGTGCATTGTCCGACCTGAGGCACTCGTTGCGTTCCTGAAGCTCGTCGCGGTGGGATTCCAGCCGGAAAATATGGGCGATACCTGCAAGATTGATCCCGGCCTGCGTGAGTTCGGCGATGCGGCGCAGGCGCGCCACATCGCTGTCGCTGTAACGGCGGGTGCCGCCCTCGGTTCGCGAAGGGCTCAACAGGCCGCGCCGTTCGTACAGACGCATGGCCTGGGGGTCGACGCCGCACAGTTCGGAGGCCACCGAAATTCCGTACAGGCCGCGCTTACCGTCGCGGAACGAAGTCGTGCTCATGCCTTCTCCGTCGGTGCTGGAAGTGCGTACGCAGCTAATCTAGGCCGACGGAATCAAAAAATCGATATGTATGGTCACAGATAGCTCGGGTGGCGACGGGTCACTCCTTCACGGCCGCTACATCGGCGAAAATATCGAGGACCGCGGCACAGAATGCCGGCAGATCGTCAGGATTACGGCTGGATACCAGGTTTCGGTCGATGACCACTTCCTCGTCCACCACGGTGCCCCCGGCGTTCCTGATATCGGTGCGAACACTCGGGTACGACGTCAGAGTGCGGCCTCTCAACACGTCCGCTTCCACCAACGTCCACGGTCCGTGGCAGATGACGCCGACCGGACGTCCCGATTCCACGAAGTCCCGTACGAAGGCCACCGCGTTCTCGTCCTGACGCAAGTGATCCGGATTCGTTGTGCCCCCGGGCAGCAGCAGACCGTCGAATTCGTCCACTGCCGCGTCGGCCACCGTCCGGTCCACCGGATACTTTCCGGCCGCGTTGACATCCTTCTTCATCGCCTGGATCTCACCGGTCTCGAGAGACAGCAACTCGACGGTCGCGCCTTCCCTCTCGACAGCGCGACGCGGTTCGACGAGCTCGACCTCCTCGACACCGTGCGTCGCCAGGACGGCAATCGTCCGTCCCGCCAGCCGGCCGTTCGCCCATGTGCTCTTGTCGTCGGAGCTCATGTCTTTCCAACCCCTCTCTTCCGATCGATGCTCCCGGTTACCCGGACCGCACGACGCGGAAACGTTCCCGAAGGGAGGTCAACGTGTGCTCAGATCGCTGGTGGCCGGGCCCTCCAGGACGGCACCGTCGGGGGCGAAGCGGGAACCGTGCAGCGGGCAATCCCACGACGCTTCGGCATCGTTCCAGCGCAGTACACCTCCGAGGTGCGAGCAGACCGCGGTGACGCGGCGGGTATGTCCGTCCACGGTGGACACGCCGACCGGCCGGGCACACTCGCGTGCCACGCGACCCTGACCTTCCATGGGAGGCGCCGAGGTGTCCGAGGCGGTCTCGGCGTTCCACCACCCGCGGGCAAGATGCACTCCCACCGCGGCGTTGAGCTTCGCGGCGCTGGGGGCATCGAACAGTTGTGTCGGGCTCCACGCGGCGAACGCCGGGGCCCATGCCTCCACCCGGGCGTCCCGGTTCCCGGTGATCCGTGACGCCAGCAGGTGTGCCGCGGTTACCGCATTGGTCATGCCCCATTTGCCGTAACCCGTGGCCACCGAGACCCGGTCGGTGCCGGGCAGCAGCGAGCCGACGTACGGCAACGAGTCGAGCGTGCTGTAGTCCTGCGCCGACCATCGCGCCACGGGCCGCGCCCCTGGGAAGTGACGTTGCGTCCACGACACCAGATCGTCCGCGGCGGTACGTGGTGACTCGTGACGCCCCACGACGTGGCCGTTGCCACCCACCAGCAGCAGTCGGCGACTTCCCGATGCCCCGGTGCCGGACGAGTTGCCGGCCGGCGCAGTGCGGAGCGACCGTGTCGGTGAATCGACCGACAGATACATTCCCTCGGGTGGGCTCTCGGGAAGCTCGAACGCGGCGGCATAGGAGCGGTCCGGCTCGAGCCGAGCGAAGAAGCCGCCCCGGTCCAGGATCGGAGTGCCGGTGGCGAGTACGACGTGCGCGGCCCGGAGTTCACCGTCGTCGGTCGTCAGGGTGCACCCGGTATCGTCGGTCCGGGCTGCGCGCACACGGCGGCCCGTGAACACCGCTCCGCCATTCGCGCGGATCTCCCGCACCGCGGTGCGCAGCATCGGCATCGGATCGAACTGGATCTGATCGGGCAATACCACGGCGGCAGCGACCGGGTAGGGCAGCGCGGTCTCCTTCACCGACCGGGCCGGCAGTCCCGCCGCGCGGCAACTCCGGTATTCCGCATCCACGGATGCGACATTGCCGGTACTCGCTGCGTACGTGTACGCATCCGCCGTTTCCGTCTCCACGCCGTTGTCGCGACAGAACTCGACGAGCCACTGCTGGGCGGCGAGGTTGCCGTCGACGTATGCCTGCACGACATCGCGGGAATGGCGCCGCGAGAGCTGGGAGAGCGCGGTGCCCTGAAGGAGACTGATCTTCGCGGTCGTGTTGCCCGTCGACACCGCTCCGACATCACGCGCCTCGACCACTGCGACGCGCTGCCCGGCGCGGGCCAGGAGCAGAGCGGTCACCGTGCCGGTCAGGCCCGCGCCGACGATCACGACGTCGTACTCGCTCTCGCGCGCTGACCAGTCGTCGAGGGGGTCGGTGGCCGATTCGGCGTCGCGCGCGCGCCACAAGGAGGCTCGATCATTTCTGTTCGTCACGGCTACCGGTTACCCGCATCCGCGCGGTTTATCGCAGTCCCCGGTTTGTCACGGCCGGCGTCGGGTACGCACCGGAGCACGTGCCGTAGGTCCGGTGGGATTCGGAGGAGCAGAGATGAAGGCAGTGACATGGCAGGGTCGGCGCAACGTCAGCGTGGACACGGTCCCGGATCCCAGGATAGAAAAGCCGTCCGACGCCGTCGTCCGCATCACCACCACCAACATCTGTGGCTCGGACCTGCATCTGTACGAGGTACTCGGCGCGTTCATGTCTCCCGGCGACATCCTCGGCCACGAACCGATGGGGATCGTCGAGGAGGTCGGCTCCGCCGTCACGAACCTCGCACCCGGCGACAGGGTGGTCATTCCGTTCCAGATCTCGTGTGGGCAGTGCTTCATGTGTGGTCACGGACTGCAATCGCAGTGCGAGACGACGCAGGTGCGCGAACAAGGCAGCGGTGCAGCGCTGTTCGGCTACTCGAAGCTGTACGGCAGCGTACCCGGCGGACAGGCGGAGTACCTGCGGGTGCCACACGCGGACTCGACGCACATCAAGGTGCCGGAGGGCCCGGCCGACGACCGGTTCTCGTACCTGTCGGACGTGCTGCCCACCGCGTGGCAAGCGGTCGAATACGCCCACATCCCCGACGGCGGCAGCGTCACGGTGCTCGGTCTCGGCCCGATCGGTGAGATGGCCGGACGCATCGCGATGCACCGCGGTGCCCGGGTGATCGCCGTGGACCTCGTTCCGGAGCGGCTCGCGCGCGCGTCGTCGCGGGGCATGGAGACGATCGACCTGAGGGAGGCGGGCGACGACCTCGCAGACATCATCCGCGACCGCACCGACGGGCGCGGCACCGACTCGGTCATCGACGCGGTAGGCATGGAAGCCCACGGATCCCCCGTCGCCAAGTTCGCGCAGACCGCGACGGGTTTCCTGCCGTCGGCGATCGCCGGACCCCTGATGCAGAAGGCCGGGGTCGATCGGCTCCATGCGCTGTACACGGCGATCGACGTGGTGCGGCGCGGCGGCACGATCTCGCTCAGCGGGGTGTACGGCGGGATGAGTGACCCGATGCCGATGCTGACGTTGTTCGACAAGCAGATCCGGCTGCGGATGGGTCAGGCCAACGTCCTGCACTGGGTGCCCGAGATCCTGCCGCTGCTCACCGACGACGATCCTCTCGGTGTGGATACCTTCGCGACCCACCGGTTACCGCTCGCGGAGGCTCCGCACGCCTATGAGATCTTCCAGCGGAAGCAGGACGGCGCCATCAAGATTGCGTTGACTCCCTAGCCGGGACAACTCCGGCCGCCGTACCACCGCCGTGCTGTCGGACACCGCCGTGCTGCTCGACCTGCTCGACGCGGGCGCCGAGCACATACGCCAGGTGCCCGCCGAGCAGCCCGCCGAGCCCGATCAAGGCCGTGCCGGCCGTGCTCGCCGCCACGGCTGCCGGTCGCGGACCCCGGCGCCGGCCGAGGTACGACAGTCCGAGCAGGGACACCCCCGTTGCATTCACGGCGGCGTGCACCAAACCGACCCGGCGCTGCACCGGTGTGCACTCCGCGAAGTCGGTCCAGCCGGTCATGATGGTCGGCACGGCGGCCGCCAGACCCACTCCGATGAGCTGTCGTGCAGCGTGGGGTTTGCCGAAAGCGAAGTCGAACAGAAGCGCGGCAGTCCAGGTGCCGATCGGAACGGTCACGAGTGCCGGATGGAGGGGGTGGCCGGGCGCGATGTCGCCTCGGAGGAGCGCCCCCGCGCTGCCCGAGGTGAGTTTGCGGATTGTGTCGCGGATGGAATCGGACGGCCCATCCAGTGCCGACGTCGATTCGATGCGTGAGAAGAGTTCTGTCATGCGCCCGGGGTACCTCGGGCGTGCGTGCCGAAACACGCCACGGCCCGGATGACCTGTTCGTGACCGCATAGCAACACGAACACGTTTTCGCCTGTACGCGTCAGGGTAACCACCCTTATCGAACGCGTCGCCCGATCCGGGCGCGCCGTACAGGAGGTTTGCCGTGCTGTCGTTGGAGTCGGAGTGGCAGGGAGAGAACCGAACTCATGCAGGCGGTAGCATCCGCTCACGGATCGTGCGCAGCGCTACCCGGGCACTCGCGAAACCGGTTGTCGGGGCCTGGATGGCGCGTCCCGACCTCGCCTGGCCGCTCACGCTCGTCGACAGCGCGGCGGGTCTGCTGCCGCGGCCCGCGAACGCGCAGTACCTCGACGTGGATCTGGGGGAGTGCTCCGCCGAATGGGTTCGTGCACATTCGAAAAGTACATCCAGAGTGGTGCTGTATCTCCACGGTGGCGCATTCCTGATGGGCGGGCTGAACACCCACCGGGCGCTCGCGGTGGCGTTGTCCGACCACGGCGACTGTCCGGTCCTCAACGTCGACTACCGGATGCTTCCCACCGCCCCGATCGGGCATGCGGTCGAGGATGCGGTTCGTGGGTACAAGTGGTTGCGCGACAAGGGGTATCGGGGCGAGGACATCGTCGTCGCGGGTGATTCGGCAGGTGGCTACCTCGCCTTCATGACCGCCCTGGCGATTGCGGAATCGGAGATGTCTTCTCCTGCAGGTATTCTCGCGCTATCTCCATTGATCGACACCGACGTCGATCGCAGGGCCGCACGCGACACCGAGGTGGTGTGCCCGATGTTTCCCGATGCGGCAGTCGATTCGCTCGTGCAGTACATCCAGGCGACGCAGACACGGCTCGTGGTCGAGGGCGAGCCCGGCCCGCTCGTCTGTCCCCTCGACAACGATCTCAGCGTGCTACCGCCGGTGATGATCCATGCCGGGGAGGACGAATTGCTCCGCAGCGACGCCGAAGCGATGGCCGAACAGGTCCGTGCCGCGGGCGTTTCGTGCGACCTTCACCTGTGGCGGCGCCAAGTGCACGCCTTCCCGGTCTTCGCCGATGTGCTGCCGGAGAGCCGTCGCGCGCTGCGCAGCGCCGGACAGTTCGTCCGCACGGTGACCGGGACGCCCGCGCCGAACAACACCGTCGCCGCCGATACCCTCGCGCCCAGTACCCTCGCGCCGAACAACACCCCGTCGAACGACACCGCGCGTGGCATGGAGGAGGCGTCCGTGGCGTGAGACTGCGCCGCAGTGTCCTCGACGGCCCGGGAATCCGCAGAATACGCCGCGGTCGCGGATTCTCGTACGTCGATACCGACGGCAACCGCGTGGTCGACGAGGCACTCCTGGCACGGATCGCGGATCTCGCGATTCCCCCCGCGTGGCGCCGAGTGTGGATCTGCCCGTACCCGAACGGGCACATCCAAGCGGTCGGTGTCGATGCCGCAGGCCGCCGCCAGTATCTCTATCACGAGCAGTGGCGCGAAGAGCGGGACGAGGAAAAACACGACCGTGTGCTTGCCATGGCCGCACGGCTACCCGAATGGCGGGCACAGGTGCAAGCCGACCTGCAGGCGCGCGGCATATCTCGGCGTCGCGTCGAAGCGGTCGCGCTACGTCTGCTCGATCGTGCCGTGTTCAGGGTGGGTGGTGAAGAATACGCGGAGGAGCATGGCACGCACGGCGTCGCGACCCTGCTCCGAAGTCACGTGCGACTCAGCGGTGCCACCATGGGATTCGACTATCCCGCGAAGGGCGGTATCCGTCGCCGCGTCACCGTCGAGGACGCCGATCTGGCCAGGGCGGTGCGCGCACTCCGACGCGTCCGTACCGACTCGGACCGGTTGCTGGTCTACCGTGATTCCGACGGCCTGCACGAACTGCATGCGGACGATGTCAACGCCCGATTCAAGGATCTGGCCGGAAACGACTGCAGTGCCAAGGACTTGCGTACCTGGAACGGCACGGTGCTCGCTGCTGCCACATTCGCCGAGCAGACACCACCGCAGAGCCACCGAGGGCTCCGGCGAGTGGAAGCGGAAGTGATGCGTGCCGTCGCCGCGCAACTCGGCAACACACCCGCGGTGGCCCGGGAGTCGTATGTCGACCCACGGGTCATCACGGCGTTCGAGCGCGGGCGCACTATCCGCTCCGCGTTGAAACGGGCAGCGCAGACCGACTCGGACGACGAGGTGCGGCAGATCCTCGATCGAGCGGTGATCAGATTGCTGCGAACCGAAGCGAAGGCCCGCAAAGCCGCAGGGGCAGAAAACGGGTGCGGCCGAAGAGCTGACATCACCGGGCGAGTCAGGACCGGGTCCGGTCGGACCGAGAGAACTCCAGCTCACTCAGATCGGTGTGTGCGACCTCGAACGGCATCTGCAGCACCGTCGCTGTCGCCCACCCCCGGCACAGCAGCGCGGCATCGCTGTCGTACGAGTCGTCGATTTCGACACTGCGGAATGTCACTGCCACAGAGTGGGATTCATTGCCGTTCTCCTCGAATTCTCCGATCTCGGCCTGCACCGCACCGAATTCGGCGAGCGGCGCGGGACGCAACCCGAGCAGGTCGCCGGGCGGGATATCGGGGATGTTCACATTCAGCACCTTCCCGGGCTCGCCGTGATCGATCGCCCAGCGCACCGCCCGCTCCGCGACGGGCCCGGCCGTCTCCCACTGCGACGGCGCGGTCCCGTTCAAAGAGAGCGCGACCCCGCGGGCACCGTGGGCGGCCGCGGTCAGCGCAGCTCCCACCGTGCCCGAATGCAAAATGGCGTGACCCGTGTTGGGTCCGAGGTTGATGCCCGAGAGCACGATGTCGGGTTTCCGGCCGAAGGCACCGTACGAGGCCACGAATGTGATCAATGCAGGTGAGGCTTCGACAGCGAGGGCGTCCACGCCCGGCAGATCGGGCATATCGCGCCGCGTCAGTATCAGCTTGCCGTCCTCCTCGAGCGCCGTCAGCGAAGCGCTCGCACCGCTTCGTTCCATATGCGGCGCCGCGATCTGCACATCCAGCCCCGCGTCCACAGCAATCCGGGCCAGCAGTGCAAGCCCCGGGCTGTCGATCCCGTCGTCGTTGACGATCAACGCTTTCATGCTCAACCCCTGTCCAAGCGGCGTACCTGCACATTTTCGGCCATCTTTTCGACCGCCCGACTGTTGCCGGTGGCCAGGCCCCGGCGCGTGACGTTGACGGCTCCTGCTGCTGCGCCGAGTCGCAGCGCATCCTCGAACGGCCTGCCCGCCGCATAGGCCACCGCGAGCCCCGCGGTCATCGAGTCGCCGGCGCCGTGATGGTCGACCGTTTGTACCGGCGGGGCCTCGACCTCCCACACGACGCCGTCGTGCAGTGCAATGGCCGGTTCTGCGGCGCGTGAGACCACCACGGTCTCGGCGCCCTCTTCGTGGAGGGATTTCATCGTCGAGACGAGGTCGTCGAGGTCGTCGGAGGGTGCGCGTCCGTCCTCGATCAGATCTTCGTGGCTCACCTTGAGCAGGGTTAGCCCGCCTTCGAGCGAGGCCGTGAGAGTCGGTCCCGACAGGTCCGCGAGGACCGGGATCTTCAGCGCGGCGAGGTCCGAGCACAATCGCGAGTACAACTCGGCGGGAATGGCCTCGTCGCAATGCGGGCCTCCGAGGACCGCCACATCCGACGACATGGCAGCGGCCAGAGAGGCGCTGAACAGATCGTCGGTTTCGTGCCGGGTGAGTGTCGGGGGAGGGACCTCCACCACTTCCTTACGTTCGCCGCCGCGACGGTCGTGCACATACGAGCCGTTGTCGGATGCCGTGTGGACAGGGTGCACGGTGAGGCCCTCACGGCCGATGAGGTCGACGAGGATGCCTCCCGGCTCACCACCGAACGGTCCGCACAGGTGCACGTCCATACCGAGGATCGACGCCATCCGGCCGATCCAGAAACCCTGCCCGCCCGGGTGGATGTGCAGTTCGGTGCCGCCGTTCGGCGCCGCTTCGATCGTCACGGTCAGGAGCGGCGACGGAGCGAAGACAAAGGCGCAGGCACCCGACTTGGGGGCGGTGGTCGGCGAGGACTCGCTGGTTTCTCGTTCCATCCCCGCCGGATACCCAGCCCTGCATTTCGTCACACCCGCCGGGTGACGGTGTGGAGCGGCGCCGTCGCGGGTATGCGAATTTCCACACGGGCCGGACATCGGCTCTGCGAGCGATCAGGAGTTGGGATGCCCAAAGTCGCACAGAAGGAGACAGCAGCCTCCCCGCGTCAGGTGTGGGACGCACTATCCGACGGCTGGTGTTATGCCAATTGGGTGGTCGGCGCCTCCCGAATCCGGAACGTCGACGAGGCGTGGCCGGCGGTCGGAAGCCGCATTCATCATTCCGTCGGATTGTGGCCTGCTCTTCTCGACGACTACACCGAAGTGCTGTCCATGACTCCCGAACGCGAATTGGTGCTCCGTGCGCGGGCGTGGATCTTCGGTCAGGCCGAGATCCGGCTGACGCTGGAACCCACCACCACGGGGGGGTGTGCGATGACGATGTCCGAACATGTCGTGGCCGGAGTGCCGAGTATGTTGCCCGACCTCGTGCAGGAGGAAGTCGTGTTGCCCAGGAACCGGGAATGCCTCCGCAGGCTCGCGCTGATTTCCGAGCGCGCGATTCCGGGAAAACCGACGGCATGACCACCGAGACGGTCGATGCGGTCGTGATCGGCGCCGGCCCGAACGGTCTGACCGCGGCCTCGGTCCTCGCCGACGCCGGGTGGGAGGTGCTCGTACTGGAGGAACAGCCGGAACCCGGGGGCGCCGTGCGCAGCGCCGAACTGCATCCGGGGTTCTGCGCCGACCTGTTCAGCGCCTTCTATCCGCTCGGGGTGGCGTCCCCGGCCTTCACGGCGCTCGACCTCGAATCGCACGGTCTGCAGTGGAGCCGGTCACCGAAGGCGTTCGGTCATCCACTCGGGCCGCACGACGACGACGCCGTGGTGGTTTTCCCGGACCCGGCCGACACCGCCGCCGATCTCGAACGGCGCTTCCCGGGAGACGGGGACGCATGGATGCGCCTGGTCGAACAGTGGAACGATGTCCGGGAATCCCTGCTCGAACTGCTCCTGGGTCCGTTTCCCCCGGTGGGTGGCTCGGTATCGCTGCTGCGCACCTTGGGAACGGGGGATGCACTGCGCTTCGCCAGAATGCTCGCGCTTCCGGTGCGCCGCATGTCCGAAGAACTCTTCGGAGGTGACGCGGCGCGGCTGTTGCTGCTCGGAAACGCGATGCACGCCGACATTCCCCCCGACGCGCCGGGTAGCGGCGTCATGGGATACATCCTGACGATGCTCGCACAGGACGTCGGGTTCCCGGCGCCTGTCGGTGGTGCCGGTGCGCTGACCGATGCGCTGGTCCGGCGAGGTGAAAGTTCCGGCGTCCGGACCCTGTGCGGTCGGCGGGTCACCGACATCGAGGTCGAGGACGGCACGGCTGTGGCGGTCCGCACCGCGGGCGGCGAACGAGTGAAGGCCCGGCACGCGGTTCTCGCGGATGTCTCCGCGCCTGCGCTGTACCGGCAACTGCTCCCGGACGAGGCGGTGAGCGACCGGATCCGCGCCGATCTTCGCGGCTTCGACTGGGACACCCCCGTGGTCAAGGTGAACTACGCGCTGCGCAGTCCGGTTCCGTGGCGCTCCCGGTCGCTGGCGGAGGCCGGCACCGTACACGTCGGCGCGAACTCGGATTCGATGGTGCGATGGTCGGCGGATCTTGCGACCGGTGTGGTCCCGGAGTCGCCATTTCTGCTGTTCGGGCAGATGACGACCGCAGATCCCTCCCGCTCGCCGACGGGAACCGAAAGTGCCTGGGCCTATACCCATCTGCCACGTGGTATCACCGACGACGCGTCCGCCGACGAGCTTGCAGCACGGGTCGATGCGCAACTCGAGGCCTACGCACCGGGATTCGGAGAAGCGATTATCGCTCGCATGGTGCAGCGTCCGCGCGATCTCGAGGCAGCCGACGCGAACCTGGTGGGCGGCGCCGTCAACGGAGGTACCGCACAGATCTATCAGCAGCTGTTCCTGCGGCCCGTCCCCGGGTTCGGCGGTCCGCGTACGCCGGTCCGCGGTCTCTTCCTCGCGAGCGCCGGCGCCCACCCCGGCGGCGGCGTGCACGGGATGTGCGGCTGGAATGCAGCACACGCGGCGCTGCGCGACCGGAAACCGACCGGCTTGCTCAGGCGCGGTATCCACCGCCTCACGCGGCGGGTGCTGTCCTGACGTCGATCCGGGTGGATCACCTCGCCGCGTCACCGGTGCGGCTTAGCAGGTTTCGCGCAGAGGGAACAGGGGTATTCGCGCGCATGACCATCGATCCGATCGGCGAGACCACGGGGTTCGCGTCGGACGGTAGTCGTGCCCGCCGCACGTCGGCTTCCCTGATTGCCGCTGCCGGGATTTTCGCTCCCGGACATACACTCCCGGGGTGATGTAACTGTGACCGTTTCTCCAGCGCTGGACCGTTCGAATCATCCTCGGGTGTGGCGTCTGCCCGGTGTGTATCGCCCCCAAGAGGATTCCTTCCTGCTCGCAGCAGCTCTCCAGGACGCGGGAGGAACCCGCAACGCGAAGGTGCTCGACTTCTGCACGGGCAGCGGGTTTCTCGCTGTCACCGCCGCCAGAAGCGGAGCCGCTTCGGTAACTGCACTCGATATTGCCCCCCGGGCCGTTCTCACGGCTCGCCTGAACGCACGGTCGCGTCGGTTGCCGATCAACGTGCTTCGAGGCGACCTCGACGTCGCTGCACAGCACGGGCCCTTCGACGTGGTGCTGTCGAATCCCCCTTACGTCCCCCACGACGGCGAGTGCATCGACCCTCGCTGGGACGCCGGCCCCGACGGTCGCTGCGTGCTCGATCCGCTCTGCGACGGTTTGCCGAACCTGTTGTCGCCGGGCGGTTTTGCCCTTCTCGTACATTCCGAATTCACGGGCGTCGGCGAAACACTCGCTCGATTGCGCGCCGCCGGTCTCGGAGCGTCCGTGGTCGCACGCGACCGTATCCCGTTCGGGCCGGTGTTGCACAGCAGGGCACAGTATCTGCAGCAAGCCCGGCTGATCGAACAGGGAGAAGCAACGGAAGAGGTGGTGGTCATCCGTGCAGACCGATCCGAAAGCGGCCGCTGAATGCCCGATTGTGCATGCGAACAACCATCATCCCGGTGACGCGCGGGTGGTACGCCTGGTGAAAGGCGGACCCATGCTGGTCGAGGGGCCCGTTCGGATCGTCGCGGAAGACGGCAGCGAGACGGTGTCCGATCGATTCATGGTCGCGGTGTGCAGGTGCCGGCGTAGTGCGGTGTATCCGTTGTGCGACACCAGTCACCGTCGCGCGGGGCCCGCCCGGCGCGAGTAGTCGTCTCTTCGCAGCTGTTCTAGCACAAGTAGACCTCGAAGAAGCGGATCTCGGACACAGCAGGCAAGGCAAGAGCCCGGACGCTCGAAGCGTCCGGGCTCTTGCGTTGAACCGCGCTGATCAATAACGGTGCTGATCAACAAACCGTGCTGATCAATACCAGTGGGCACGGCCGCCGATGGCCCGGCCCGTGGCTCCCAGGATGGCCAGAATGACGCCGACTACCAGGAGGATCACGCCGATGGTGGTGAGGATGGAGATACCCGTGAAGAAACCGACCACCAGAAGAATCAGGCCCAATATGATCATGCTTTTCACCTCGCTGTCGTGTCCGATGCCTGAACGGCCTCGGAGCCTGGACTTCGAATACCCGGATTGTCCGCATCCAAACACCGTTTTCACTCCGAATTTCACCCCGTCGCATCGGAATGGAGTGCATCGGTCCGCGCGGCGTTTGTGGTCGAACCGGCCGGGTACGCACGGCTGGTGAGCCCCACAGCCCGCACGACTGTCGTCATCGCCACCCGCAACCGAGCCGCAGAACTGGCTCATACCCTCGAGCAGCTCGCCGTGTTGCGCCCCCCCGATTCCGATCGTCGTCGTCGACAACGCGAGCGACGACGACACGGTGGCCGTGGCGCATCGTGCCCGCGGCAGGATGTCGTCCCCCGGCTGCTCCGGATCGTGCGCCTACGGCGAAACGAGGGCGCTGCGGCGCGGACGGTGGGTGCGCGCTACGCCGACACCGAGTTCGTCGCATTCTGCGACGACGATTCCTGGTGGACCGGCGGGTCCATTTCGCGAGCCGAGAAGTTGTTCGACGAGTATCCGAGTGTCGCGCTGCTCGCGGCGAGCGTGATCGTCCTGCCCTCGGGTCGGCTCGACCCGGTGTGCGCCGAGATGGCGGACAGTCCCCTCGGCCACGAGCCGCACCTTCCCGGCCCGTCGGTGCTGGGCTTTCTCGCATGCTCGGTGATCGTGCGTCGCCGCGAGTATCTGGCGGCGGGCGGATTCAGCCGGTTGCTGCACTTCGCGGGGGAGGAGACTCTCCTCGCGTGGGATCTCGCCGCGTCCGGCTGGGACCTGTGCTTCGTCGGCGAACTGCAGACCTGTCACCGTCCTTCCTCGTCCCGGACCTCATCGACCGCGCGAATTCGCAGGGAACTGCGGAACGCGACGCTGACCGTGTGGCTGCGCCGGCCCGCGCAGCGCTGCCGGGAGGTGGCGCAGGAGGTGGCGCGGCAGGTTCTGCGCGATCCCACCCTGCTTCCCGTCGTACCGGAACTGGCGAAGCGCGTGCCCGCTGTGCTGCGGCAGCGGCACACGGTTCCGGAGTGGCTCGAAGCGCGGATCCGGTTGCTCGAGAATTCGGTCGTCGGAAAGGGGGACGGCCACTCGTGACCGGTCGTTATCTCCCCGCGGCGTGCTGAGGTTTTCTCAGTAGCGACCTGCATGCTCGAATTGCGTCAGGACAAGCGCTGCTTGGGTGATGGAGCCGATTCGTTTGGGGCACAGAGTGATCCTGTTGAGGGCTTGCCATCGGGTGGTGAGCAGCGCGGCGGCACGTT
>NZ_JAUZMZ010000068.1:0-24546 GCF_036327435.1 Rhodococcus chondri
GCGATCGGTGACGTCGACACGCAGGCCGACGGCTTTGCCGCCGGTTTCCTCGATCGAGGCGGCCGTGGCCGCCGCAGCGTCTCCGTTGAGATCGAATACGGCCACCTGATTTCCGTCGGCAGCGAGACGCCGCGCGATGGCCTCGCCGATACCGGATGCCCCGCCGGTCACGACCGCGGTGCGCCCGCTCACTTGATCGCCTCGGTACCGATGAGGGTCGAGCGGTGCATCCTGCGAGGCTTACTCCTGTCGAACGCGCAGGCCCGGTGGACGAGACCGGTGTTGTCCCAGATGACCATGTCACCCTCGGTCCAGGTGTGCCGGTATACCAATTCCGGTGCTGTGGCGCGTCGTTCGAGGTTGCGCAGCAGGTCCGCGCCCTCGTCGACATCCATTCCGACGATGTGGGACGCGGTTGCGCCGAACACCATCGACCGCCTGCCGGATTCGTGCTCCCACACGAGAGGAAGCTCGCGCACGGCCCGCGACGCCCACTCCCTCGACTGCTCCGGGGTCGGGTCGGGGTAGGTCAAGCGCTGGATCGCCTCGAAGGTGTGGACCACACGGAGGCCGCCGAAGTACTCCTTCTCCTCGTCGGAAAGCGCGTCGTATGCGGCGTACGTGCTCGCGAACTCGGTCTCGCCACCCTGCTCCGCGGTGACGCGAGCGCTCAACACCGATGCCTTGGCGGGCACGGCGTCCAGCGCGCCGTCGATGTGCCAGTAGTCGTTGCTGGCGAAGTACTCCTTGTTCGGGTTGTCCGGCTCGAAACTGATCTCCATGATCTCCGGGATCCGGTAACGGGGGAACAGCGCGAGCTCGCCCAGCCTGCGGCAGAACTCGACCTGCGAGGCGTCGTCGATGTGCAGCTCGCGGAACAGCAACACGCTGTGCTCCTCGAGCAGGTCGAGTAGCGCGGCGGGGAGGGGGTCGTCGGTCAGCAGACGATCGACGTCGATATCCGTCACCTCCGCGCCGACGAGATCCCCGAGCTTCTTCGTGGCAATGGTGTTCATATCGTTTCGGTCTCCTGGGTGCGCCTTGTCAGGCCGGGACATTCGGTTGCCGGACGTTGGTCAACGGGCGGGTGTAGGACGGGTCGCTCGTACTGCGCGCCGGGGCGCCGTTGTCGTGGACGTCGGGTACATCGGCGAACGGAATATCCATGGAGGGAACCATTCCCGACCATTCGATCACGTTGGTGCGAAGGGCGATCCGCCATTCGCCGTCGCGCCGCTCCAGCCGGTCGATGTAGCGTCCGCCGGCAATCCAGTTGCTGTCGTCCAGGTTTCGGGCGGCGAACAGGTAATACGTTTCGGTGTGAGCAGTATCGCCGTCGATGTCGCACGTGTGGTTGAGCAGATTGTGGTGCGTCGCTTTCTGGCCCTGCGCGTGCATGTCGGTGGACCAGTCGTAGAGTTCCACCGGTCCGCCGACGAAGCTGCCCGCGGCGATGGTCGCGTCGGGGTGGAAGGTGGAGAGGAACATGTCGCGGTCGAAGCGATCCATGGCCCGGCTGAAGCGGGTCAGCGTATCGAGGATCTCCTGGCGTGCGAGCACGGTCTCGAGCTTGGCGATCCGGTCTGCGGAAAGTGATGTCACCGACGTGGTCATGGTGCGCTCCGTTGCATTCGAGAGGAGTGGGAGTCGACCGCTTCGATCGGCGACCAGATGGGTTCGCCGCGCGTCGCTCGTAGTGATGGAATCTCTCTGCCGTCGAGGTCTTTGATTCCGTAGTGCTGTGCCAATTCGGCAGTGATGAAGGTGCCGCCCGAACGGGCCATGACGGCCGGGTCGTTCGCGAGGGCCGCGATGACCAGCCCGGGAAACTCCGGTGAGCAGCCGTTTTCCGGGCGGGTGGCCGAACCCGTTGTCAGGCCGGGTATGCCGGCGAGGTTCTGTTCCGCGCGTTCGGTGAAGGTCAAGCCCTGCCAGAGCGAGACCGACGCCACGTTGTATGGCTGTAGTTCGACCGCCATGTCCCGGGCCATGCGGTCCACCGCCGATTTGGCCGTGCCGAAGACGACGCCGTAGGTGTACGCCACGCCGGTGTAGCCGGAGACGGCCACGACGAGCCCCGACTTGCGAGGTGTCATCAGCCTGGCGGCGTGCCGGGCGGCGACGAAGTTCGATCGCACCCCCACATCGACCATCTCCCAATTGGAGAGGGGCTTCTCCCAGAACGGATCCGGATCCGTCAGATCCTCGGGGAGCGCGAAGGCATTGTTGACCAGGATGTCGAGGCGGCCCTGCTCCTGTTCGACCCGGTCGAAGAGGTCGGCAACTTGCTGATCGTTCGCATGATCGACCTGGACTGCGATGCCCCGACCGCCCCGGCGGTCGCACTCCGCCGCGGTCTCCCCGATGGTGCCGGGCAGTGGGTGTGCGCCGGGCGTCACCGTGCGGCCGGTGACGTAGACGGTGGCTTCCCGCTCCGCCAGTGCCAGGGCGATACCCTTGCCGATACCGCGGCTGGCGCCGGTGACCACAGCGACCTTGCTCGACAACGCACCCATTCGAACTCCTTACCGCTGCAGCGGGTTACTTCCGTGTGGCGAGGTCGCCGGCGGCGAAGAACGCCTCGCTGTGATCTCCGGCGGCCCTGCCCGTGAATCGGTCGTCGCTGAACGGCGTGCCCATGACGCCCTGTGACCAGTCGACCGAGACGCCGTCGTCGCGGAACCAGTCGTAGAGCATCGTGCGTTCCGTGATCCGCCACTGGCCGTCGCGCTGCTCGAATCGATCGAGGTAGCGGCCGCCGAGGACGGTGTCTTTTTCCTCGGTGCCTGTGTCGACGCGGTGGTAGGCGACGACATGGGTTTCGGCGAGCAACGAATCACCTGCCGGTTCGATGTGGGTCTGACCGAGCAGATGCTGTGTCACCGGAACGGCGGGCGACCCCGGGACGACCCATGCGAGGTACTCGTCGAACGACCCCGCGAAGATGCCGAAATCCACGGTCGCGTCCGGCCAGAACGCGGCGCGGACGGACTCACCGTCCCGGCGGTCCTCACCGCGCGCGAGCCCGACGACGCACGCACGAACCCGGTGATGTGCGAGAAGTACGTCGAGGTCGGAGGCTTCGCTCATTCCGGGTCGTCCTCGGATGCATAGCCGATCACGGCTTTGATCTCGAGGTAGTCGTGGAAGCCGAATTCGCCCCACTCACGTCCGTTCCCGCTCTTCTTGTAGCCACCGAACGGAGCACCGAAATCGAATGCGCCGTTGATGGTGATGTTGCCTGCGCGGATTCGGCGCGCGACGCTGCGGGCCTGCTCGAGGTCCGCGCCGGCCACGAATGCGGCGAGGCCGTACTCGGTGTCGTTGGCGATGTCGACGGCGTGATCGATGCTGTCGTATCCGAGGATCGTGAGCACGGGTCCGAAGATCTCTTCACGTGCGATCGTCATGTCGTTCTTGACGTCCGCGAAGACGGTGGGCTGCACGTAGTACCCGACCGTCAGTCCGTCCGGACGTCCGACACCGCCGCCGACGAGAGTCGCGCCGTCGTCGATGCCCTTCTGGATCAGCGACTGGATCTTGTCGAACTGTGCCTCGGACACCACCGGCCCGATCGAGAAATCGCCCTCGGGGTCGCCCACGGTGATCTGCGACAGCGTCTGCGCCGCGACGTCGATGGCTTCTGCCATGCGCTCGCTGGGAACGAGCATGCGCGACCCGGCGCTGCAGGTCTGGCCGGAGTTGACCATCATGGTGGCCACGCCCGCTCCGACGTTCGCGGCGAAGTCGGCGTCGTCGAGCACGACGTTCGGGCCCTTGCCGCCGAGTTCCTGCGTCACCCGCTTGACGCCGGCCGCGGCAGCGGCGGCGATGTCGATACCTGCGCGCGTCGAACCGGTGAAGGACACCATGTCGATATCGGGGTGGCCGGAGATGGCCCGGCCGACGCCGGCACCGTCACCCTGGACCAGGTTGAACACGCCTGCGGGGACACCCGCTGCGTGCAGGATCTCCGCGAAGACCTGTGCGCTGAACGGTGACTGCTCCGACGGTTTGAGCACCATGGTGCAGCCGGTGGCCAGGGCGGGGAACACCTTCACCGCGATCTGGTTGAGCGGCCAGTTCCACGGCGTGATCAGGCCGCAGACACCGATCGGCTCCTTCACGATGAGGGTGCCGCCACGCTGTTCCTCGAACGTGAAGTGCTCGAGCACCTCGATCGCGGTGGTCAGGTGCCCGAGTCCCAGGTTCACCTGGAAGCCACCCGCCAGCGCCTTCGGAGCGCCCATCTCCTCGGTCAGCGCGGACGCGAGGTCGCCGATTCGCTGCTGGTAGACATCGAGCACCTTGCGGAGCACGCCCAGTCGCTCGTCGCGGCTCGTCGCGGACCACCCGGGAAAGGCGCGGCGGGCGGCTGCAACCGCTTTGTCGACGTCTGCGGCGGAGCCGAGCGCCGCGGTCCCCGCGACTTCCTCGGTGGCCGGGTTGACGACCTCGAAAGTCTGCGACTGCGCCGGATCGGTCCACTGTCCGTCGATGTAGAACTCCAGATATTCACGCATGGTTGCCCGATTCTCTCGTGTGTTTCGACGCGAATCTCATTGCCGGTATCCGGAAGGCGTTGCTACTGCTGGCCTTCGGCGTACCAGGTGCGGAACTCGTCGTAGCTCGGCATTTCCTCGGAGTTGGCCGTCGGATCCACAGCCACATGGATGACACCCGGCTTGCCGCTCGCGTATGCGCGCTTGATCGCGGGTGCGATGTCCTCGTCGCGGTCGACGTACTCGCCGTAGCATCCGAAGCCCTCGGCGACCTTGTCGAAGCGGGTGTCCTTGCTCCAGTGGACACCGGTCTCCCGAGATCCGTGACCGTAGGTGCGCTTGTAGACGCCCACTTCGAGGCCCCACGCGTAGTCCACTGCCACAACACAGACCAGGGGGAGACCCACCCGGGCGGCCGTCTCGAGCTCGGCGATGTGGAACTGGAACGACGAGTCGCCGGTGATGAGCATCATCGGACGTTTACCGCCGTCGGCGACACCCGCGCCGACGGCGTAGGGGAGACCCGTGCCGAGATGGCCGAAGTTCTGGTTCCACATCACGTCGTGCGGCTTGGCCTGCGAATAGGTCCAGCCGAAGATGGTGGTGGCGCCGCCGTCGCGGACCATGATGCCGTCGGCCGGGAACGCCTTGGTGGCTTCGACGATCAAGCGGGCCGGGTGCACCGGCGACATGCCGGAAGGTGCGGTTTCTGCGAGTTCCGCCAGCTGGTCCGCGTCCTGCTTGATCCAGCCATCGAGCTCGGCGGTCGGAGTGCGGGGCGAATCCTTCAGCGCCTCGACGAGTTGCGGCACGATCGCCCGCAGGTCGCCCACCAGCGGCACGTCGATCGGGCGGTTCACGCCGATCGCGGAGGCATCCTGTTCGATGAGGATCCAGTTGCGGTTCTCCTCGTTCGCCACCCAGTGCCGGCCGCGACCGAAATGAACCGGCTCGCCGAGTTCGGTGCCGATCGCGAGGCACAGGTCGGACTTGACGACGGCGTCGATGGCCGCCGCGGAGAAGCCGTACGGGAAGGTCCGGTCCTCGAGCCCTTCGATGTACGACGTGCCACCCGAGGTCTGGATGACCGGGCATGCCATCAGATCGGCGAGTGCTTTCACCGATGCCCCTGCTCGGGACGTGTGAACACCGTGGCCGACGAGCAAAATGGGTTGCTTTGCGGCGCCGATCAATTCGGCTGCCTCGGCGACGAGGTCCGCACCGGCCGTCTGGCCGACGAGACGATAGGCGTGGGGCGGGAGCACCGGCGGAAGATCCAGCTCTTCCTGGATGACGTGCTGCGGGTACTCGATGTACACCGGACCCGGGGTGCCCGAGAGGGCCTTCCGCAGGCCCTCACGGATGATCTCGTCGGTCTGTTCGGCGTACTCGATGCTCGCGCTGTACTTCACCGAGTTCTCCACCAGAGCCATCTGCTGAACGAACTGGATACGGCCGCGCCGAACCCGCTGCTCGGTGATGCGGGCACGCTGGCCGCCCAGGAAGATGACCGGGGAATTCTCGACCTTGGCGCACATGATGGCGCCCGCGAGGTTCGCGAGGCCCGGACCGAGCGTGCCGATGCACAGTGCAGCCCTGCCGGTCATGCGCGACACCGCTTCCGCCATGAACCCGGCGGACTCCTCGTGGTGGGGCGCAACGACATTCCAGCCTCGCTCTTCTGCGAGGTGGAACAGGTGAACGAAATTCGGATCCGGGATGCCGAAAAGGGTGTTGATTCCCTCGGCCTCGAAGAGGTCCAGAATTCGTTCGTAGACCTTAACCGACATGAGTGCTGCCCTCCATGGCAATCGCAAAGCTTTTCGTGATGTGGTCCACGTGGCCGGACACGGTCGGCAGGATCCACGGGTCGTTCGTGTCGCGGATGGCGTCGATGTTTTCGGCGACCTCGTCGATCGACCACGACGGGCGGTACACGCCGGGGGTCTCGGCGACGAACACCTTCGCCACCCGGCCGGCGATCGCGGCGAACATCTCACCGGTGACCGAGCAGGACTCGTGTGCGAGCCACCCCACGACCGGGGCCGCGAGTTCCGGGCCCATCGGTGGGTAGGACGAGGTGTCGAGTCCCTCCGCCAGCCTGGTCAGGGCGGCGGGAATGATGACGTTCGACGTCACTCCGTGATCTGCGCCTTCGATCGCCGCCACGTTGGACAGTCCGATCATCCCCGCCTTGGCCGCGGCGTAGTTGGCGACATTCGCGTTGCCGTAGATGCCGCCGATCGACGAGGTGAGAACGATCCGGCCGTACCCGGCCTCGCACATCACCGGAAATGCCGCTCGGACAACATGGAACGCACCACGAAGATGGACATCGAGGACCGCGTCGAAGTCCTCGTACGTCATCTCCGACAACGACGCATAGCGGTTGTTGCCGGCGTTGTGGATGAGGATGTCGATGCGGCCGTAGGTGCCGAGTGCCATCTCGACGATCGCGCGGCCGCCCTCGGCGGTCGCGACGGACTCGGTGCAGGCAACCGCCTGTCCGCCCGCGGCTTCGATCTCGCGAACCACGTCCTCGGCCGGACCGGAGTCGACGTTCTCCCCGTTGATGGCGGCACCCGGGTCGTCGACGACAACCTTGGCGCCCAGCGACGCGAGCAGTAGAGCGTAGTCGCGTCCCAACCCCCGGCCGGCGCCGGTGATCACAGCCACGCGGTCGTCGAATCGCAGGTCAGACATCGATTCCTCCTCTCGTGGCAGTCGTGTCGGATCGGCGTGTCACTTCTCGAGTACCAGACCTTCCAATGTGCCTGTGCCGCGCCAGGCTTCGAACAATTCGGTCAGTTCGTAGAAGCCGCCCCAGAAGGGATCGCCGAGGAACGAGCGGCCGTTCGGTTCGCCCTCACTGTTGTAGTAGCCGGGCGTGCATTCCGTCGTGAAGGTGCTGTTGTCCACCGAGTACGTCCGGATGGTCTGGATCCACTCTTCCTCGGCTTCGGCGGTGGGCTCGACCACGGTGGCTCCGCGCGTCTGCGCTTCCTTGATGATGTAGGCGATGTGGTCGGCCTGCTGCTCGAACATCAGGGTCGTCGCGGCGGTGACGCCTCCCTGCACGAAGCCGGTGGCGAAGTGGTTCGGGAACCCGTGTGCCATGATGCCGTGCAGCGTGCGGAATCCCTTGCCCCAGTGGTCGTAGAGGGAGGTTCCTTCGCGGCCGGCGAACGGTGCGATATCGAACTGACGCTCGAGCGCGGTGGTGATCTCGAATCCGCTCGCGAACACGATGCAATCGAACTCGTGCTCGACGCCATC
Source organism: Rhodococcus chondri (assembly GCF_036327435.1). Lineage (NCBI taxonomy): Bacteria > Bacillati > Actinomycetota > Actinomycetes > Mycobacteriales > Nocardiaceae > Rhodococcus > Rhodococcus chondri. The sequence goes on from NZ_JAUZMZ010000068.1 coordinate 7,779, forward strand.
GACGATGATGCCCTTTTCGGTGATCCGTTCGACGCCCTTGGTCTCCGAGACGTCGACGAGTGTGACATTCGGGCGATTGAAGGTCGGAAGATATTCGTCGTTGAAGACGGGCCGCTTGCACATGTTGCGGTAGTACGGCTTCAGTTTCTCCGCCGTCTCGGGATCCTCGACGATCTCGTCCACCCGGCGACGCACTCGCTCCATCGCCCGGTAGTCCTCGATCTCCTTGAGCTCCATGAACTTTGCCGGATCCGCCAACGCTGCCCAGCCATTGGTCTCGTTGAGCTTGGCGGCCATGTTACGGGCCACCTCGGTCCAGCCGTCGCAGATGAGGTCGGGTTCGCCCGGGTTGTAGAAGGCGAATGCCGCATTGTGGAAGTTGCGCTGGCGCGCTGCCCTCCAGCCCGGTTCGAGGCTTTCCACCCATTCGGGGTCGGTCGGGGAGTTGGCCCGCTCGAAGATGTACGACGGCGTCCGCTGGAAGACGGTCAGGTGCTTCGCGCCGCGTGCCAGGTGCGGGATCGCCTGGACACCGCTCGATCCCGTGCCGATGACGGCGATCTTCTTGTCGGCGATCTTGTCGAGCCCGCCGTGCAGGTCTCCACCGGTGTAGTCGTAATCCCAGCGGGCAGTGTGGAAGGTGTGCCCCTTGAAATCGGTGATCCCGGGGATGCCCGGCAGCTTCGGCCGGTTGTAGGGGCCTTGGGCCATGACGACGAATCGCGCGCGGATCTCGTCGCCCCGGTTGGTGCGGATCTGCCAACGGTCGATCTCGTCGTCCCATTCGAGGGAGCGGATCAGCGTGTGGAAGATGGCGTTGTCGTAGAGGCCGAACTGCTTGCCGATGCGCTGGGCGTGTTCGAAGCACTCGTCGCCCTTGGAGTACTTCTCCTTCGGCATGTAGCCGGTTTCCTCGAGCAGGGGGAGATAGCAGTAGGCATCCGAGTCGATCTGGATGCCCGGGTAGCGGTTCCAGTACCAGACACCACCGAAATCGCCACCGAGCTCCACGATCCGGAAGTCCTCGACACCGGCCTGCTGGAGGCGATGCGCGGCAATGAGACCGCAGAACCCACCACCCAGGATCACCACTTCGATGTCGTCGGTGATCGGTTGCCGAGGTACGACCGGCATGTGCGGATCGCCCTCGTAGAACTCCGCGAATTCGTTGTCTGCCTCGAGGTACTGCTTCTGACCCTCAGGGCGGAGGCGCTTGTCACGTTCCGCCAGATACTTCGTTCTGAGGGTGGGGATGTCGACGTCGGGGGTCTGGGTAGGTGCGCAGTTCTGCATGCGAATATCCTCGGCTAGGAATGGGTTTCGGAGATCAGGCGAGATCGCGCGGAGCGCCGGTACCCATGTATGTGGCCAGATTGTGGTGGAGGTTGGCGACGCTGCGTTCGCGATACGGATTGGGCTTGGGACCCGAGAACCCCCGGGTCTTCATGCCCTTCTGAACGGCGGCCATGTTGTGGAAGTCCTGCGGCAGGACGGTGCGCCAGCCCGGATCGTCCGCCGGCGTGTATTCCCATTCGGTCTCGGGCTCCTCGCCCGCGGGGAAGAGCTCGTAGACGGCGGCCTCGAAGATGCACTTGTCAGGATCGTCGCCGTAGGGGCGGGCGCTGTAGCAGAGCATGTTGTTCAGTGCGTGGCCGATCTGGAAGTTCGGGAAGATCTGCCAGGCCGTACCACTCTGGGCGACGACCTCCGGCGGTACGGTCGGCCACACGACTCCGCGTGCCTCGTCGTCGCGCCGGGCCGAATCCAGCCAGTGACGGAGCACCTGGTCGGGAGGCGTGCCTTCCGGAAGCTCGTCGAGCAGTCGTTGTGCAGCGTCGACGAGGGTGCGGGTGGTGTTGGTATTTGCGTTCTCCCAGGTGAAGTTCTGCAGCTGGATCGTGGCCTTGCGCGCGTCCGGGCCGTTGCCGACCCGCAGCTTCGCCTGGTTCTCTTCCATGCCCTTGGGCGCGTCGTACCCGATGTTGCTGTGCTTGCCCTGTGCCCGCGACCAACCCAGGAAATTGCCGAAGTTCATGAACTCCGGGTGGGTATACGGCACGTGGTAGGTCTCCATGAAGGCCTCGAGTGCGACCTTCCAGTTGCAGTCGAACACGAGCCACTTGCGCCACCGGTAACGCATGTTCTCGAGGTGGAAGTGGTCGAGAAGAGAGGCCGCCGGTTCGAGGTAGTCGCGCAGGGGCTCGGACTCGGGATCCATGTTGATCCAGATCCAGCCGCCCCACGTGTCGACCTTGACGTCCACGAGACGGGACCGCTCCTCGGTCAGACTGTCCTGCCAGTCGCCTCGCTCCGGGGCGAAGGTGTTGTTGCCCTCGAGGTCGTACCGCCAGCCGTGGAACCCGCACACGAACTGCTTTGCGCAGCCGTGGGCCTCGCGCGCACCGGCGGGGGTGTCGACGAGGCGGCGTCCCCGGTGGGAGCAGACGTTGTGATAGGCGCGAATCGTCTCGGGGGAGGTGCGTACGACGATCAGGGAATCGTCGAGGATCTCGTAGGTGAGGAAGTCGCCGACCTTGGCGAGTTCTTCGACGCGACCGACCTGCTGCCACACTTTGGCCCAGAGTTTGTCGCCTTCGGCGCGTGCGTATTCCTTGGAGGTGTACGCCTCGACACCGATCGTGAGTGGGGTCGAGAGCGGTTCGGTGGACGCGGTAGCAGTTTCTTCGATGTTGTCGACAGTGTCGGTCATGGAATTCTCCTCTGAAACCGTGCTGTGTCAGCGGGTGATGGCGGCGCGGAAGGTGTCGTCCTTGAGGAACAGCGAGGTGTGGTCGGCGCCCATGTGGGTCCACTTGAGGTTCAGTCCGCCGTCCACGAGGATCGTCTGCCCCGTGATGTAGCTCGACAGGTCGGACAGCAGGAAGAGAATCGCGCCGGCCTGCTCCTCGGGTCTGCCACGGCGGCCCATCGCGATGGCTCGACGGTCGCGCTCGGTGTCGTCGTCGACATAGGTCCCGGAGGCCGGTGTCGCGGTGACTCCGGGGGCGATGGCGTTCACGCGGATGTTGTCGGTGGCGAGTTCGACGGCCATCGTGCGCGTTGCGGCTACGAGTGCGGCTTTGGCGGTGCCGTACCCGACGTGGAACGGCGCGGTGTTCATGCCGCTGATCGACGAGATCGAAACGATGGATCCGGGAAGCGACCGCGACTTCAGTTCGGCCGCGACCGCCTGGCTCATGAAGAACATCGTTTCGAGGTTCTGCGTGAAGAGGGCGCGCCAATCCTCCCGCGTGACGCGGGTCGACGGCATCCACGTCGCCGGTGCGGCACCCCCGGCGACGTTGACGAGTCCGTACAACTCGCCCTCGGTGCGGCGAGCCACCTCCAGGACAGTGGCGATCCCTCCGTCCGTAGAGGCGTCGGCGGCCACCGGAACCACCGAAAGTCCTTCGGCCACCAGAGGTTTGATGTGCTTGTTGAGGTTGTCCTCGGAACGGCTCACCGCGACCACCGTCGCGCCGGCCTGCGCGACCATTCGGGTCACCGATGTGCCGATACCGCCGCCCGCAGCCCCGGACACGATGACGATGCGCCCGGTGAGATCGAGGAACTCGTCGCTCATCGGGGTACTCACTTCTCTTCGCGGAGTGCCAGGACGCTGCCCTCGGCGTCGGCGGAGATATACAGCGTGCCGTCGGGGCCGGCAGCGATGCCGGCGAACGGGCCCTGCGGGCCGGCGAACGGAACGATGCCCTTCAGGGGCTTCGGGGTCACGCCCTCGGGTGCGCCCACAGGCAGGTGACGGGCGATGATCTGTTGCGCCTTGGTGTCCAGATCGACGCTGATCAGCGATTTGGCGCCGACATCGACGATGTAGAGCTTGCCGTCGCGCACGAGGATTCCCTGCGGTCGCTCGAGCCCGTCGACCAAGGTGTCGACACCCGAACTCGTCACAGAGACAACGCGTCCCGCTCCGGCCTCCGAGACGAGGAGCGTTCCGTCCGACGTGAACGCCACGCCTGTCGGGTCCTGGAGCCCGCGGGCCAGCACTTCCGCCTCTCCGGATCGGACGGAGTGGACGTTGCCGGTGCCGATGTCGGCGACCGCTACGGTGCCGCTCGCGGACACTGCCACGCCGTAGGCCTGCTCGAGTCCGGTGAAGAGCGGCTCGCTTTCGGCAGTCGCGGGTCGGTAGCGTGAGACATGGGTGTCGCCGGCAACGATGAACTCACCGTCTCCGACGGAGGTCACGCCGCGGATGTAACCCGGCCACCCGGGATGGAAGAGCATTCCGGTCGTGCGAAGTTCGCCGTCGGACCCGAGCTCGAGAAGGAAGGTTCCGTCGGCGACGAACAGGGTGCCGTCGGGTCCCACCGTCAGATCCAGCGGCCAGGTCAGACCGTCTGCGAGGGCAGTTCTTGTCTCGCCGCCCCCGAGGACCTCGGTGATCTGCCCGGTGAAGCTCGACACGAACAAGCGGTCACCGACGAAGGTGAGGTTGTCGAGACCGGAGCCGATGTCGGCGATCACGGTGCTCTCGCCGGTGCGGGGGTTGATCCGCAGGACCTGCCCCGATGCGACCTGCGGCGAGATGATGTAGCCCTCGGAATCGAACTTCAATGCGACCGGGACGCCGAGGTCCCCGGCGACGCGTTCCGGCTCACCGCCGTCGGGATCGATTCGCCAGATGTCGTTGGTGCCGAGCATCGGGTAGTACAGCTTGCCGTCCGGCCCGACTTCGAGGGCATTGGGCAGCTGGAGTCCTTCGGCCAGGATCTTGGGTGCGCCGCCGTTGAGGTCGATCTCCATCAGGCGGCCGTCGGGCCGGCACTCGTCGACGAACAGCCGGCCCTGGTGGAACGTGATGCCGTTCGCGCCGGGGAGGTCGTCGCGCAACAGTCGTGTGCTTCCGTCGTTGCCGCGCACGCTGACTCGGCCGTCGTAGTACTCGGTGACGTACAGCTCGCCGTCCGGGTGGAAGGCCAGGTCGTCGGGTGCGGTGATGTCGCTGCCCATGGCGCTGATGGTCTCGATGTCGCCGGTCTCGGGATCGAAGGCGCTGATCTGGCTGCCGGCCACCTGCGCAACGTAGATGCGGCCGTCCGCGCCGGCGCGTATGCCGTTGGCTCCGAACAAGCGGCTGGGTGGGGTGAGCCTCTTCAGGCTCCATCCGTCGGCGAGTCTGGTCGATGAACCCGTGTAGCGCGACCCTTGCGTCAAGGTGGTCCTCCTCATTTGAGAACGCAGTTCTGCAATCGGTGAGAACATTGTTCCGCTGCATATGGGTTGGAACTGGCTCGTGTGAGGCGGTCCGGACGCCGATTTTCACCGACGAACCGTGATGTAAGCCACTTCCAGCTGATGGTGGAAGTTAATCACGAAGAGTACAGGGCTACAAGTATTGTTATCCTTACAAGGATTGCGTAGCCTGTTCGGATGTAACAAGAGAACACGGTTCTCTCATTTGTCGCCGACCGGATCTTCCCGGAGCAACAGAACGGCCGGGCACGGAAGTGAAGTACCGTGCCCGGCCGTTGCGCCGGCTGCAACCGAGGCAAAGGGCCTCGGCGTGGGGGAGTGGTGGTGGCTCTAGATGCGTGAGCGCCGCCCGGCATGGCGCGCCAGGGCGGCCGAGGCGTTGACGACGCTGTCGCCGAAGCGCTCGAGAACCAGCGCCTGCGTCGCGGCGAGGTGGACCCGGGCGAGCCGCTCGGCTTCGTCGGCACGGCCGGCGGCGATCTCTTGGGCGATCCGCTGGTGTGCGCGGACGGCTTCCTTTGCTTCGGCTTCGGCGGGGTACTCACCGCGTCGGGTGAGGGCTTCGGCCCACGCCTCCTCCTGTGCCGACCACAGCGCGACATAGCTGCTCACGGCATAGCGAATGGTGATGTTCGGGGTGAAGGAGACGACAAGATCGTGGAATTCTCTTGCGGTGTGGGTGAATGCCACCCCGTCGCCGACGACGTTCGCGGAGCGTTCGACGGCGGCGTCGAGCACGGGTACGACCGCTTCCGCCCGGTCTTCCCGTCGGGCGCACTCGGCGGCGCACATCGGCTCGAGCATCTGCAGGCCGGCCGCGAGATCGCGCAGGGTGACGCGGGCGCCCTGGAGGGACAGGCCCAGGTGATAGGCGGCGGAGAATTCGTCGGGACGATGCACCTCGGCGCCGCCGACGTTGCCGCGGCGCACGGTCACGAGACCCTCGGTTTCCAGGATGCGGAGAGCCTCCCGTACCGAGGGGTAGCTGACACCGAAGTCCTTGACGAGCTGGTCCTGGGTGGGCAGGCGGTAGTCGTCGTCCGAGAGAATGTGGTCGCGCAACTCGGCGGCGACCGTTTCCGCGATGCGGCGCTGGGGAATTCGGCCGCGTCGCGGGGTGGTCACGAAGGTCGCCTTTCATGCATGACGGCCAGTCTAGCGAGCTGCGGTCTTTTCCTCCAAGTATTGCAAGGCTTCATAATATTAAGCATTGCTATCCTTGTGAGGATTGACGTACTGTCCGGGCATGGACTTCACGATGGGTGGGGCCGCCCCGGAACTCCGGAGTGAGCTACGCCGCCTGGTACGCGAGTACGTCCCTACACACTTTCTCGGTGCGTTCACCGACGACCCGGCCGATCTGGAAGCGGCGCAATCGTTCTGCCGCCTTCTCGCCGACCGCGGCCTGCTGTGCACGGCGTGGCCCGAGGAATTCGGCGGACGCAGTGCCTCGATCTGGGAACAGACGGTGGTCCGCGAAGAGATGTGGGCGCACCACGAACCCCGCGGCGCGCAGTACATGGGCGTCAATTGGGTGGGTCCGACGATCATGCGGCACGGGACTCCCGAACAGCAGAATAAGCACCTGCCGCCCATCGCGCGCGGCGAGGCAATTTGGTGTCAGGGTTTCAGCGAACCGGAATCCGGCTCCGATCTCGCATCGCTGCGTACGGCCGCGCGCCGCGACGGCGACGGCTGGCTCATCTCCGGCCAGAAGATCTGGACGTCCTACGCCACCATGGCGCAGTGGTGCTTCCTGCTGGCCCGTACGTCGACCGGAGGCAGGAAACAGCAGGGCCTCACGGTCTTCCTCGTACCGATGTCCGATCCGGCCATCGAAGTCCGTCCCATCCGCGCCATGCTGGGCCCGCACCATCTCAACGAAGTCTTCTTCGACGAACTCCGGGTCACCGACGCCAACGTGCTCGGCACCGTGGACGAAGGGTGGAAGGTAGTACAGGAGGTGCTCGCCTACGAACGTGTGGGCATCGCACGGTATGCCCGGTGTGAGCGTCTCTTGCAGGCGGCGCCGTCGGTGCTCGGCAGCCGGTGGGACGACGTGCCGGAGGAACTGAAGGCGCGCTGGGCGCGGATGCTCACGCATTGCCGGCGGGCACGACTGCTCGCCTACCGTGTGGTGTCCCTGCAGAGCAGCGGCAACGTGCAGCCCGGCGAGGCCGCGGCATACCGGATCGCGGTGACCACCCTCGATCAGGACAGCGCCGAGGTGCTCACCGAGATCGCCGTCTACGCGACCCCGCCCGAAGCCGGCGCGGACGAATTCGACGACGATACGGCCAAGTGGTTTCGGCGCGCGGTCGAAGATCACTGGCGTTACTCGCAGGCAGCCACTGTGGCGTCCGGAAGCATCGAGATGCAGCGGATTCTGCTGGCCCGAGCCCTGTTGGCGGCATCATGAACACCGAATTGAGCAGGGAAGCGGTCGAGTACGGACGTGAAGCGCTTCGGGCACTGGAAAGCGCCGGAGGCGACGACCTCGTCCAACTGATCGAGAATGATCCCGATCGTCGTCGCAGTATCGTCGCGCCGATCCTCGGCGAACTCGGTGCCTGGGACCTCGATCCGCGCGGCGATGCCGACGAACTCGAGGCGTCCGCCGCGCTGTGCCGCAGCGTGGGGTACTTTGCCGTGCCGTATCCGGTCGCGGAGCGGCTGGCACGGCCCACCGACCTCGACGTCGACGGTCTGGTCGTCGTGGCCGACTCCGATCCCAAGGCGCCTGTCGCATGCCTCGATCTTCGTTGGGCAGCAGTCACACTCGACGGTCGACGCAGCGTTGCGGTGGCCCGACCACCGAGCACCCCGCCGCGTACCTCCGCATTCGCCGCGCAACTCGACCTGCAGCCGATCGACGACGACGGCACGAAGGACATCGCCCTCGCCCTCACGCTGCCGTGCTGGACCCTGCTCGGGATGCTCGATCGGGCGATGGACCTGACCCGCTCGCACGTGCTGCTGCGCGAGCAGTTCGGTGCGCCACTCGCGCGACTGCAGGGCGTCCAATTCCAGCTCACCGAAGCGGAAGTCGAACGCACCGGACTGGACGTGCTCGCCAAGTACACGTTGTGGAGTATTCAGGCGGGCAACGACGAGGCGGTGGACGACGCGCTCGCACTGCGATTGGCGGCCGTCGAGGCGGCGCAGACCGTCTTCCGGGTCGCGCATCAACTTCACGGCGCGAGCGGCTTCTGCGACGAGACGACGGTGTCGTGGGTCTCCCGGTACAGCCTGGCGTTACGGCGCATGCCGTGGGGTCCGTCCGGGACACTGGACGCGTTGACCCGGCGCATCGGCCGGCGCGGACTCACCGGGCTGTTCGGCGATAGTCCCGAGAAAGCGATGCTATGAAGTACGAACTTCCGGACGAGTTGACTGTCGAGTGCGACGGACCGATCCGAATCGTCGAGATCAATCGTCCCGACGAGCTCAACGCGGTCGACAAGAACCTGCACTGGGCACTCGCGAACGTGTGGCGGCAACTGTCCGCCGATACCGAAGCGGCCGTGGTGATCCTCACCGGCGCCGGCCGGGCGTTCAGCGCCGGCGGCGACCTGGACTGGGTCACGTCCTTCCTGGACGACCCGGCCGCGCGCGACGAAAGCATCCGGGAGGGCGCCGAGATCATCGACGAGATGCTTCGCTTTCCGCTCCCGGTGATTGCTGCGATCAATGGACCGGCGGTCGGTCTCGGCTGCAGCATCGCGGTGCTGTGCGACGTCGTCCTCATGTCCGAGAAGGCGCACCTGGCCGATCCGCATGTCGCGGTCGGTCTCGTCGCCGGGGACGGCGGCGCGGCCTTCTGGCCGCTGCTCACCCCGATCCTGCGCTCGCGGGAGTACCTCTACACCGGCGACCGGATCTCGGCGAGCACGGCGGTCGAACTCGGCCTGGCCACCCGCACCACCGCGCCCGACGATCTGCTGCCTGAGGCCCGACGTCTCGCCGCCCGGCTCGCCGCGCAGCCGGCGCAGGCGTTGCGCGATACGAAACGGGTGGTCAACATGTACCTGTCCCAGGCCCTCGGCGGTCCGATGCAGGCCGGTTTCGCGGCGGAAGTCGCGACCATGCAGACCGCCGAGCACCGGGACCGGTTGGTCGCGCTCCGGAAGAATGCGTCGAGGCAGAAGGAGCCCACCCGATGACGCCGGCGGCACCCACACTCGAGGATTTCCGGGCCACTGTCCGGGACTGGTGCCGCACCCACATACCTGCCGACTGGCGTCGGACAAGACCGGCGTGTCGGACGAGGAGTTCGTCCGCTTCCAGAAGCAATGGTTCCAGGAACTACGCGGCGCGGGCTTTGCCGTGCCGCACTGGCCGAAGGAATGGGGCGGCGGGATGTCCGTCGCAGAACAAGTCGTGCTGTACCAGGAGTTGGCAGCCCACGACGCGCCCCGCCTCGTTCTGCCCTTCGTGTCGATCCACCACGCCGCATCGACACTGCTGGTCGCCGGCACCGACGAACAACGGCACCGTCATCTACCCGCAATTCTCGACGGCGAGATCTGGTGCCAGGGGTTCTCCGAGCCCGGCGCCGGGTCCGACATGGCCGCACTCACGACAAGTGCCCGCAAGGACGGCGACGTCTACATCGTCAACGGGCAGAAACTGTGGGCGAGCGGCGCGATGCACGCCGACCGGTGCCTGCTGCTGGCGCGCACCGACCCCGACGCCCCGAAGCGCCGGGGAATCTCCTATTTCCTCATGGATATGCGCACACCCGGCGTCGAGGTACGCCCCATCCGGCAGGCCACCGGAGAATCGCATTTCGCCGAGATCTTCCTCAACGACGTCGAGATCCCCGCGACACAGCTCGTCGGAGTGGAGAACGACGGTTGGCGGGTCGCGCAGGAAACACTCGGCGCCGAACGCGGAATGACCATGCTCGAACTCGCGGAACGATTGGGTGTCAGTGGGTTTCGATGGCTGGTCGAATCATGTGCGGCACCAGGTCCCGACGGGACGGTTCCACTCGGCGATCCGTCGGTGGCCGACCGGCTCGCGACGCTCGAGATCGAGCTCACCGGATTGCGGGCGCTGTGTGCCGAGTTCGTCGCGGATGATCGGCCCGGCCCGGCCGACGCGTCGATCGTGAAGCTGTACTACAGCGAATTACTGCAGCGCATGACGGATTTCGGCACCGAGGTGGCGGGTCTCGCCGCGCACACGGAGCTGCGAAAGCCGATGTCGAGTGGGTGGGAATCCGGGGCGTGGGTCCTCGACTTCATCGGTTCGTGGGAGTGGACGATCCCCGGTGGCACCAGCGAGATACAGCGCACGATCATCGGGGAGCGTGGCCTCGGCCTGCCCCACGAACCGAGGGGTACCCGATGACCGCTTCGCTCACCGACCTCTCCGAGTTCCACGACGAGTTGCGGGCGGTCGCACGAGACCTCCTCGCACGGTCCGGGCACGAGACCGAGCTCGAGTGGCGGACGATCGCCGGCTCCGGCTGGCCGGGTCTGGAAGTGGCGGGTGAGCTCGACGGGGCCGGAGGAACCTTCGCCGAGACCGCAGTGGTTCTTCGCGAGATCGGCCGCGCGGCCGCACGAGGGCGGTACCCGGCGGTCGCCGCCCTCGGGGTGGGGGCACTCAATCTGCTCGAGCCCGGACCGGATCGCGACCGTCTCCTCCGCGACACGGCGGCGGGAGCCACGGCGCCGGTCTTCGCCCTCGGGGGAGACGCGATGGGGGAGACACAGTTCCACCTCGAGTACACGTCGGACGGTGCAATCGTCCAGGGCGCGGCAGCTTTCGTGCTCGACGCGCCCGGCGCGCACCGGCTGCTCCTCCCGGCACTCGAACACGACGGAACGGTGGTGGTCGTCGATCTCGATCCACGGACGTCCGGGCTGGTTGTGACGGGGCAGCCGGTGGTCGATGCGACCCGCAGCTTCGGCTCTCTCCTAGCCGACGAGGTGCGGATACCGTCCGGGTCGGTATGGAGGTTCCAGGGCGAACCACAGCGGGCTCTGCGACAACTGCGCGATCGGGCCGCGGTGGCAGTGGCGTGCGACAGTCTCGGGCTGAGCGAGGCGATGCTCGACGCCACGGTCGCCTATGTGGGGGTGAGGGAACAGTTCGGGCGCAAGATCGGATCGTTCCAGGCCGTGAAGCATGCGTGCGCCGACATGCTCGTTCAAGTGACGGTCGCGCGCAGGCTCGTCGATGCGGCCGTTCGCGGCATCGCGGGCAGGGACGCGGACGCGTCGGTCGCGGCATCGATGGCGAAGTCCTACGCATGTACCGGGGCAGTCGAGATTGCCGGTAAGGCAATGCAATTGCACGGCGGTATGGGGTACACCTGGGAGAGCGGTATCCACGTGTACCTCAAGCGGGCGACGCTCAACCGTTCGCTGTTCGGCTCGCCGGCGCTGCATCGCGCGCGCGTGGCGGAGCGGTACCGGGCCGGAACCGGATGACATCGACGAGTCTTCGTGATCGCTGAGCGTCCCACCTCTCACCGCTGAGGTACCCGCAGCATCGCGCATGCGATGTCGAGGACTTCGGTTTCGAATGTCGTCAGGTCAGGTGCAGCGCCGCTGTCCTCGGCGCGCTCCCAGGTGGCGAACGAGCCGATGACGAAGCGCACCATCAGCCCGACCCGGCGCCGGGCGGCGCTGTCCGGAAGGTCGAGTCCTTCCGCGATCCGGGTCAGAAGGTCGGTCAGGATGTCGAGGGACTCATCGCTGGGGTAGTAGTCGGCTCCGACGTCGTCCGGCCCGGGAACGGTGAGCAACTCGAGCGGTGCGGCAGCGAGCCACTGCTCGTTGAAACGTGCCCAGTAGCTCGGGTTCCCACGAGCGACCTCTGTGGCGATCGGGTGGACGTACGCGTATACGAGGCGCTCGAGTGTGGGTGGCGCGTCGCGTTCGGCGACTTCCACGAGCGTGGCGCGTTCGATGTTGATCCGCGGCGCATGCCGGTTCCAGACCGCGTCGAGCAGCCCGTGCCACGATCCGAAGTGGTAGGTAATCGCGGAGTTGTTCCGCTGACCCGCGGCTTTGGTGAGTTCGCGCGCGGACGTCCCGTGAATTCCCTTGAGGGCGACGAGTTTCTCCGCCGCGTCCAGAAGAGCGAGGCGACCTGTTGACACTGCCATCCCCCTACTGTACTAAGAAGCTCACCTGAAATATTAATACGTTCTTCTTAGGGAGCTCCATGAACGACTCCTCCACCCGTTCCGTCCTCGTGGCCTTCGTGCTTGCCTCGATGCTGGGCCTCGCGGGGTGCGCGAACGGCGAATCCGCGGAAGGAGGTGAGCTCTCGCCCGGATCGCTGGTCACCCACCGGGCGCTGGCCACCGCTGCGGCACTACCCAGCGCGGTACGCACCGAGTTGATCACCTACGTGTCCGAGGACGCCGCCGGACAGCCGGTCCTGGTGTCGGGCACTGTCGCGATCCCGCGAGGCGATGTCCCGGAAGGCGGATGGCCGGTTGTCAGCTGGGCACACGGGACGACGGGGGTCGGTGACGCGTGCGCTCCGTCGGCCGACACGGCCGGCGGACCCGCACACAGTTACGTCTCGAGGGCGGGGGCGATGCTCGATCGCTGGGTCGCGGACGGTTACGTCGTGGTCCAGACTGATTACGAAGGGCTCGGTACTCCCGGCGGGCATCCGTACATGAACGGCGAGAGCGCACGGAACTCGGTTGTCGACATCGTGCGTGCGGCACGCGAACTCGATGCCGGCGTCGGAAGTCGGTGGACCGTGATGGGGCACAGCCAAGGTGGGCACGCCGCCTTGTACACGGCGGCCGGTGGTCTCGACCGCGCTCCGGAACTCGAACTACAAGCGGCAGTGGTGCTCGCGCCCGGGAGCAGGACCAGCGACGTCGCGGGATTCTTCGCGTCCGGCGGCCCGGGGATCGAGCAGGCCCTGAGTTTCCTTCCCGTCCTTCTGCTGGGTGCCGAGGCGGCCGACCCGAGCCTGTCGGCCGATGCGATGCTCACCGACACGGCGCGACCGTTGCTCTCCGCCGCCCGCACCGGGTGCATGGACGATGTGCGTGCTGTGGCCGACACGGTTCCCGTGGACAACCTGTTCGCTCCGGATGCCGAGATGAGCCGTATCGGGGAGTACTACGCGACCCAGGAACTCGAGTCACTCACGCCGGTCGTGCCGACACTGGTCGTGCAGGGCACCGCGGATGTCCTCGTCTCCCGGGCCGCCACCGACCGGATCACGGAAGCGTTGTGCGGCAACGGAGCCGCACTGACCTACAGCGTCTACGACGGCGCTGATCATCGCGGTGTGCTGGAGGAATCGCTGCCCGAGGTGAAGGCTTTCATAGACAAAGTGCGCAGCGGCGAAGTTCCGGAGCCGACCTGCGGCTGACGCTCACCACGTTGGTAGCTTTCTGCCCGCTCAGCGGGCAGAAAGCTACCAACGTCAGTTCACCCCGAGACGCGCGACAGCCAGGTCCCGGATCTCGTTCGACTTGATCTTCGCGCTGCCCGTCAAGCTGATCTCGTCCTCGTCGAAAAACAGCACTTCGCGCGGAACCTTGTAGCTCGCGAGTCGCTCCCGCAGGTACGACCGGATCCCGTCGACATCGAGGTCCGCGCCGGAGTGCGCCACGATGCACGAGACGACGACCTCGCTGAGCGTGTCGTGCGGAACGCCGACGGTGCGGGCGACCTTCACCCCGGGATGCGCGACGAGTGCCTCGTCCACCTCGAGCGGTGACACGTTCGCGCCGCCGGTCTTGATGATGTCGGTGAGCCGCCCTTCCCAGAACAACCGGCCCGCCTCGTCGAGGTAGCCGCCGTCTCCGGTGTGGAAGAACCCGTGCTCGTCGACCGTTTCACTGAGAGGTGTACCGACGTATCCGAGCATCAGCGTGGGGCTCTTGACGCAGATTTCGCCCCGCTCGCCGCGTGGCAGAACTGCACCGGTCAGTGGTTCGACAATCTCGATCGTCACGCCGGGCAGTGGTTCACCGCTGCTGCCGGCCGCGATCTCGGCCGGGGTGTTGGCGGGGTAACACGCGCTGATGGTGAACGTTTCGGTGTTGCCGTACGCGTGCCCCGGCTCGTACCACTCGGCGGTCACCGTGGGGTGCCGCGCGACGGGGGTGTTGAAGTCGACATAGAGCAGACTGCTCAGATCGGCACTGTCCCAGTTGGGTGCGCCCACGAGCTGGGCCCACTGGTGTGGCCAGGCGAACGGGAAGTTCACCTGTTCTTTCTCGATGAGATCGAGTGCTTCCACAGGATCGAATGTCGGTTGCAGCACGAGGCAACCGCCGCTGGCGAGGGTGTTGCCCAACGCCATCGCGAAGTTTCCGGACCAGAAGTAGCCGTTGGCCGTCCAGCATCGGATGTTGTGCTCCGGTGCGAATCGGTACATGCGCCGGAAGCGCCACATCTGGATACTCACGCCGCGGTGGGCACTGAGAATCCCCTTCGGCTTGCTCGTCGAACCGGAGGAGAAGAACAGCACGGCGACGTCACTGGGTCGCACAGCCGCCGCGGAGGCTTCGACAAGTGCGCGCGGCTGTGCCTCACCGTGGGCGAGGAATTCCTCCCACGACGGAAGCGACGCGACTCCGTCGGGGGAGCCGACCATGGCGACGTACCGCAGAAACGGGTACTTCGTCGACTGCACCACACCGGACGTCGTGGTGCCGATCTGCGGTTCCAGACCGGCCAGGGCAGCGGCGAAATCCGTCTTGAGCACGGTGCGCTCGAACAACAGCACCGACACTCCCGACGTCTCGAGCATGTAGTCGAGTTCTGCCGGGGTCGAGAAGGTGCTCAGCGTGACAGCGACGCCTCCCGCGAGGGAGGTGCCGAACACCGCCGCGATCCATTCGGGCCGGTTCGTCATCAACACGCCGACGCGGCCGTCCTTGGTGAGTCCGACGCCGCGCAGTGCCCGTGCCACCTCGACGGCACGTTCCCACAGGTCGGCATAGGTCCAGCGTGTGGTGCCGTCCGCGTCGTGCATCACGAGCGCTTCCCGGTCGCTGTACAACTCTGTCACTTCGCGCAGGAAACCGGGCAGGGTGAGGGCACCCAGACCGGGTTCTTCGCTGAGCGGAGATCCCGACACGATCGAAACGGACTCCACCACTTCCGTGTTCGTCCCAGTGCTCATGATGACTCCCTTGTCTGCGGTGCCGTCAGAGCGGCAGCTCGACCTCGGCGGTGGAGGAGACGAGGACGTTGCCGTCTTGATTGGTCAGGCGCAGCTCGACCTGGACGAGGGGGACACCCCACGTGGTGTCGGTCTCCTTGCCGACGACCTCGGCGTCGAAGTACGTGACGTCCCCCTCGAAGGCCGGGCCGCGGAAGTCCGACTTGATGTGGCGGACCATGCCGTCGTGACC
The DNA here is from genome assembly GCF_036327435.1 of Rhodococcus chondri. Classification (NCBI taxonomy): domain Bacteria; kingdom Bacillati; phylum Actinomycetota; class Actinomycetes; order Mycobacteriales; family Nocardiaceae; genus Rhodococcus; species Rhodococcus chondri. The sequence continues at coordinate 23,356 of NZ_JAUZMZ010000068.1, forward strand.
GGCCCAGTTGGACAGGAAGTCGGTGCACCAGGCGCCCATCGTCGCGCCGTAACCGTAGGCGCGTGCCATGCCCACCTCACCGGCCTTGTCCGCGTCGATGTGTCCGCGAGACGGGCCCACGTACAAACCGTCCCGCTTGCGCGGGTCGATCATGGCGCCTTCCTCGTCGAAACCGAAGCCTTCGACCCAGCCCGGATCCTGGTTGACCCACGGGTCGTCGACACCCTCGGGGGCGACCCACTCGAAGGTGCCCCAGATGTTGAAGAGGAATGCCCGGTACTCGGTAGTGAACGTGGCGATGCTGTGCGGCCCGATCACGCGACGCGGCAGGGTGTCGCCGACCTTGACCTCGTCGAAGTGCGGAGAGACACCCGACCAGTTGGACAGGAGCCATTCGTGGCGCAGTGCCTCGATTTCGAGGAGCTCGTCGTTGGTCCACTTCTTGATTTCGCCGAGCTGGTTCTCGTACATGCCGCGCTCGGCGGCTTCGGCCGAGAGGTAGCGAATCGCTGTGGATCGTTCGCGCGCGACCAGGGCGCCGTGCTGATTGGTATGGGTGGTGTCGCCCCGCGAGAACATGGTGGGCCCGGCGAACTTGGTCTCCGTGACCTTGTAATCGTGGAAGCGTCGTTCCTGGAAGAGTTTGTCTCCCGGCCGTACCGGCACGCCGTAGAACCACCATTCCTCACCACCGAAGATCAGATGGCTGTTCGGAATGTGCCCCACGCAGGCCGGTGCGGCTCCGTGCCCGTAGTCGAGAGCCACCGCGATGGACTGGGGTGCGACGAGGCCGCCGAACCTCGACTCGCGCGCGAATTTCTCGTTCCAGTGAATCGGATTGGGATTGTCCATCGCCATGGCCCACCGGCGGATGTCGGAGGTGCTGCACGGATCCCACAGTTGCCCACCGCCGACCGGTTTGCCCACCCGGTGGTCGACATCGGACAGATCCAGTTCCGCGGTCTTCGGCTCCGAAGCCTTCTTGCTCATCTGTGCTCCCGATTATCGATTGACGTCGACGACGATGCGGCCGCGCACCGTGCCGTCCATGAGTTGATTCGCCGCCGTGATCGCTTCTTCCAGAGTGACTTCCTGCGCGATCGCATCGAGTGCGCCGGCATCGAGATCGCGGGAGAGCCGAGCCCACGCGGTGATGCGCCGCTCGCGGGGTGCCATGACGCTGTCGATCCC
>NZ_JAUZMZ010000069.1:0-24420 GCF_036327435.1 Rhodococcus chondri
CCGGGGCGACCACAAACCTTACCAGAAGATTCGATGGCCGGTAATCATTCAGGCGCCTGCGTCCAACCTCGTTGTCCCAGTCCCTCAGGTCCGGGTCGGTGTCCGTGTCGCTCTGACCTGGATTAAGTTACGCGAGGATTAACCAGGCACCAAATCGCCAGGTCACCGTCCCCCTCTCGGCACATAACCGCAGGTCGCGCCCTCGCGAAAGACCTTGCCGCGGCGGATCGTTCGCCCATCCCCCGCGGTGACCTCGCCCACAGCGCTTCAGTCGGGCACGGTCGCGGGTGTTCCGTCGATGCGCTCGATCGTGCCGCCCAGCTCCTGGATGATCTCGACGAACCTCGGATAGCCACGGTCGATGTGGTAGACGTCGTGCACCTCGGTGACGCCGTCGGCGCACAGGCCGGCGAGCACGAGCCCGGCTCCCGCGCGAATGTCGGACGCCCAGACCGGCGCACTCGAGAGTTCCTCGACCCCGCGCACTACCGCGTGATGCCCGTCGGTGCGCGCGTCGGCGCCGAGCCTGATCATCTCTTCGACAAAGCGGAAGCGTGCCTCGAAGACGTTCTCGGTAATCATCGATGTCCCGTCCGCGATCGCGGCCAGACCGATCGCCATCGGCTGCAGATCGGTGGGAAACCCCGGGTACGGAAGCGTTGCGAAGTTGACCGCGCGCGGGCGTTCCCGCTGAACCACCCGGAAACCGTCGGCCTGAGGTGTCACTTCGGCTCCCGCGGAATGCAACTTGTCGAGCACCAGGCTCAGGTGCTTGGGGTTGACACCCCGGACCGTCAGGTCACCGCGCGTCATCGCTGCGGCGATTCCCCACGTGGCTGCGACGATGCGATCCCCGATGCATCGATGTCGGGTCGGTTCGAGGGAGGAGACGCCCACGATGCGGAGAGTCGTACTGCCGGCACCCGAAATGCGTGCCCCCATCCGCACCAGCATGTTGCACAGATCCACGATTTCCGGTTCGCGGGCGGCGTTGTCGATGGTGGTCTCACCTTTGGCGAGCACTGCGGCCATCAATATGTTCTCTGTGGCGCCCACGGAGGGGAATGCCAGTCGGATCGTGGCGCCGTGCAGGTCGTCGGCCTCCGCGACGACGCATCCGTGCTCGATCGTGCTGTGGGCACCGAGCAGGCGCAGGCCGGTTTGATGCATGTCCAGGGGACGAGATCCGATCGCGTCGCCACCAGGCAGGGCAACCACCGCCCGCCGGCACCGCGCTACCAGAGGCCCGAGAACACAGACCGAAGCCCGGAACTGCCGAACGGCCGCGAAGTCGGCGTGGTACTCGGGGTCGGCCGGGGTGGTGATCCGTACCTCGTCGCCCTCGAGCTCCACTGTGCACCCGAGGCCGCGCAGCACTTCGGCCATCAGAGGGACATCGAGAATGTCGGGACAGTTGCTGATCGTGCTGGTGCCCTCGGCCAGCAGTGCGGCTGCCATCAGCTTGAGAACGCTGTTCTTGGCACCTCCGACGACAACGTCACCGATCAGCCGGGCACCACCGGTGACAAGAAAGCGTTCACTCACAACGACACAGCCTAACGAGGTCACTACCGGCACAGCAGAGCCGGTACCGTGACGTCCATGGCAGTCCACCTAACCAGGATTTACACCCGCACCGGCGACGACGGTACAACGGGCCTCAGCGACTTCTCCCGAGTGTCGAAGAACGATCCGCGTCTGATCGCATACGCCGATTGTGACGAGGCAAATGCGGCACTCGGCGTCGTCCTCGCGCTCGGCTCACCGCCGGATCGTCTCGTGCCGGTACTCCAGCAGATTCAGAACGACCTCTTCGATGCGGGCGCCGATCTGTCGACGCCGATCGTCGAGAATCCGAAGTATGCCCCGCTGCGCATCACCCAGGGATACATCGATCGCCTCGAGGGATGGTGCGACGAATTCAACGAGGAGCTGGAGCCGCTCAACTCGTTCATTCTTCCCGGTGGCACACCGGCGGCAGCCCTGCTGCACACGGCTCGGACGGTGGCGCGCCGCGCGGAACGTTCGGCGTGGGCGGCAGTAGAGGCTTCTCCCGAAGACACGGGGGTCATGCCCGCGAAGTATCTCAACCGACTGTCCGATTTGCTGTTCATCCTGAGCCGGATCACGAATCCGGACGGTGATGTGCTGTGGAAGCCGGGGGCCGGCGCCTGAGAGGCAGTCCCCCAGGGCTCTGATGAGCCTGCTCGCTCGTGCCGAACGGACGATCTGATCGAACGATCAGATCGTCCGGCGGCGCTGCGAGCGTCCTGACGGTCTGGACTCGACCCACGACAGGAACGCGGTCAAAGCGCCGCGGTCGAGAGCGATCTCGTATCGGCTTTCCTCGTCGACGATTTCGAGGACGACAATGTCCTCGGTCATGATGTCGTGCTCGCCGCCCTCGGCACCGCGTCGCGAAACCACCTCTATCCCCTGACGGGTGAGGCGAGTGTTCGGGCCCGGCCGCAGGCTCGAAAGTTTGTAGAAGACAAGTGAATTGTCGCCGTAACGAACGATGCCGTGTCGCCACCCGGATCCGTCACCGTTCGGCATCGCGCGCAGGATGGCGGCGGTGCCGCCTCCGCGCAGTTTGGTCGCCCGATACAGAAGAGACGCGACGGAGGCCGCGAGCAGTACCACCAGAATGATGAGAACAATCATTTCTACTGACACTGCTCGTCGGCTCCGTCGCGTCTTTCTCGAATTTTCGACGATCAGGCTCGCTCGACGGCGCGCAGCCTGCCCTTGGCAGCTGCGACCTCCGCTTCGTCCTGGCTTTCTGCCAGCACGGCCTTGGCGGCCTCGACATCGATGTCTTCGACCAGGTCGGCGGACTCGGCGAGAACCGTCACCGTCGTGGCGGTCACCGAAAGGAACCCACCGTGCACCGCCAGGACGATGCGCTCACCCTCGGCGGTCTTGACGGACACCACGCCCGCTTCGACGAGCTGGCCGAGGACCGGCTCGTGTCCAGGCATGACGCCGATTTCACCCTCGGTGGTCTGGGCGGTGACGAGCGTCGCCGTTCCGGACCACAAGCGCTCTTCGACGGCAACGATGTCTACGGTCATCTCAGCCATGGTGGCCTACTTCCCGGCCATCTTCTTGGCCGCGGCCTCGACGTCGTCGAGTCCACCGCAGCTGTTGAAGGCCTGCTCGGGCAGGTGGTCGAACTCGCCCTTGCAGACGCGATCGAATGCTTCGATCGTGTCGCGCAGCGGCACGACGGAGCCGGGCTGACCGGTGAACTTCTCGGCGACGATGAAGTTCTGGCCGAGGAACTTCTGCAGACGACGGGCACGGTTGACCGTGACCTTGTCCTCTTCGGAAAGCTCGTCCATACCGAGGATGGCGATGATGTCCTGCAGTTCCTTGTACTTCTGCAGGATGCGCTTGACCTCGTTGGCGACGCGGAAGTGATCCGCGCCGACGATGCCGGGCTCCAGGATGCGCGAGGTCGACGTCAGCGGATCCACAGCGGGGTAGATACCCATCTGAGAAATCGGACGCGAGAGCTCGGTGGTCGCATCGAGGTGCGCGAACGTGGTGGCGGGCGCCGGGTCGGTGTAGTCGTCGGCGGGGACGTAGATCGCCTGCAGGGAGGTGATCGAACGGCCACGGGTCGAGGTGATGCGCTCCTGGAGCTCACCCATCTCGTCCGCCAGCGTCGGCTGGTAACCCACGGCGGAGGGCATACGACCGAGAAGGGTCGACACCTCGGAACCGGCCTGGGTGAAACGGAAGATGTTGTCGATGAACAGCAGGACGTCCTGGCCCTGGACATCGCGGAAGTACTCCGCCATGGTCAGTGCGGACAGGGCGACGCGCATACGCGTTCCCGGCGGCTCATCCATCTGGCCGAAGACAAGGGCGGTGTCCTGGAGGACGCCCATCTCTTCCATTTCGAGGTGGAGGTCGGTGCCCTCACGGGTGCGCTCGCCGACGCCGGCGAACACCGACGTGCCGGAGAACTCACGCGCGATACGGGTGATCATCTCCTGGATCAGAACGGTCTTGCCGACACCGGCACCACCGAACAGACCGATCTTGCCGCCCTTGACGTACGGGGTCAGCAGGTCGATGACCTTGATGCCGGTCTCGAGGATTTCGGTCTTGCCCTCGAGCTGATCGAAGGCCGGGGGCTTGCGGTGGATGCCCCACTGCTCGCCGTCGCGACCGGTGCCCGGCGCATCGAGGCAATCGCCCAGTGCGTTGAACACGTGGCCCTTGACGACGTCGCCGACGGGAACCGAGATCGGCTTGCCCGTGTCGGTGACGGAAGTACCGCGCACCAGACCGTCGGTCGGCTGCATGGAGATCGTGCGGACCAGGTTGTCACCCAGGTGCTGCGCGACCTCGAGGGTCAGGGTCTTCGCCACGGAAGGCAGAGTGACCTCTGCGTGGAGGGCGTTGAAGAGCGGGGGTACGGCGCCACGCGGGAATTCCACGTCGACGACGGCGCCGATGACGCGGACGACGCGCCCGGCAAGGGCCGACGCCGCACCGGCGGTGTTATCGGTAACTGCTGCGGTCATTGTGGTTCAGTCACTTCCTGCACTCGAGGCGAGCGCACCGGCACCGCCGACGATCTCGCTGATTTCCTGGGTGATCTGGGCCTGGCGAGCCTGGTTGGCCTGACGGCTCAGGGTATTCACCAGTTCCGTGGCGTTGTCCGTCGCGGCCTTCATGGCGGTACGGCGGGCAGCCGACTCGGAGGCTGCTGCCTCCAGCAGCGACGCGTAGATACGCGTGCTGATGTACTTCGGCAGAAGGGCCGCGAGCAGTGTCCCGGCCTCCGGTTCGAAGTTGTAGTCGGCCTTGGGACCCTCGTCGCCGTGACGGCCAGGGCTGAGCATGTCTTCGCCGAGTTCGATTTCGTCCTCGGTGACATTGACCTCGAGCGGCGCCATGCGACGCACCTCGGGGATCTGGGTCAGCATGGACACGAAACGGGTGTAGACGATGTGCAGTTCGTCGACGCCCTCGATGGTGCCCTCCCCGTTGGGGGCGGCAACCTCGGAACCCGATCCGGCCATGAACAGTTCGACGAGGTGCCGGCTGGCCTTCGCAGCATCCGTGTAACGGGGCTGCTGTGAGAAGCCGGTCCATGCACCCGCGACGGGGCGTTCGCGGAAGGTGTAGTAGCCCAGGCCTTTACCACCCAGCACGTACAGCACGGGCTCTTTGCCCTCGCTGATGAGCAGCTGGCGCAGCTCTTCGGCTTCCTTCAGCACATTGGAGTTGTAACCACCGGCCATACCGCGGTCGCTGGTCACGACCAGAACTGCGGCACGCTTCGGATTTTCGCGCTCGTTGAGCAGGGGATGATCCAACGACGAGGACGCGCTGGCCAGCTCCGAGAGCACCTTGGTGATCTCCTCGGCGTACGGCTTGGACGCCTTCACGCGGGCCTGAGCCTTCGTGATGCGCGACGTCGCGATCAGTTCCTGCGCCTTGGTGATCTTCTTGGTCGAGTTGACCGACTTGATCCGCGAGCGCAGTTCACGCAAGTTCGCCATTCGTCGATCACACTCCCTTCACTGGACGCTGGGTCATGGACTCCCCGCTCACTTGCGGACGGAGGTGCGCTTGACGGAGACCTGCTCCTGCTCGACCTCGTCCGCTCCGAGAGGTGCGGCTTCGGCCTCGTTCACGACACGGCTGCCGTCGGAAGCGAGGAAGCCTTCCTTGAACTTGTCGGTCGCGGCCTTGAGCGCATCGATGGACTCGTCGGTCAGGGCCTTGCCACCGGAGATCTGCTCGTACACGCCCGAAGCGTTGCGGTGCAGATCCTCGAGCAGCTCCGTCTCGAAGCGGCGAACGTCGTCGACCGGCACGGAGTCGAAGACACCTTCACCGGCGAGGTAGATCGACACAATCTGATCCTCGACGGGGATCGGCGAGTACTGGTCCTGCTTGAGCAGCTCGACGAGACGCTGGCCGCGCTCGAGCTGCGCCTTGGAGGCGGCATCGAGATCGGAGGCGAACGTCGCGAAGGCTTCGAGCTCGCGGAACTGCGCGAGCTCGAGACGCAGCGAACCGGAAACCTTCTTCATGCCCTTGGTCTGAGCGGCACCACCGACGCGGGACACGGAGATACCGACGTTGATCGCGGGGCGAACACCCTTGTTGAACAGGTCGGACTCGAGGAAGACCTGGCCGTCGGTGATCGAGATGACGTTGGTCGGGATGTATGCGGAGACGTCGTTGGCCTTGGTCTCGATGATCGGCAGAGCCGTCAGCGAGCCGCCGCCGAGTGCGTCGGAGAGCTTGGCGGAGCGCTCCAGCAGACGCGAGTGCAGGTAGAAGACGTCACCGGGGTAGGCCTCACGTCCCGGCGGGCGACGCAGCAGCAGCGAGATGGCGCGGTACGCCTCGGCCTGCTTGGTCAGGTCGTCGAACACGATGAGGACGTGCTTGCCCTGGTACATCCAGTGCTGGCCGAGGGCCGAACCGGTGTAGGGGGCGAGCCACTTGAAGCCGGCGGAGTCGGAGGCGGGGGCCGCGACGATGGTGGTGTACTCCATCGCGCCCTGCTCCTCGAGGGCCTGCTTGACGCCCGCGATGGTGGAGCCCTTCTGGCCGATCGCGACGTAGATGCAGCGAACCTGCTTCGTCGGATCGCCGGAGTCCCAGTTGGCCTTCTGGTTCAGGATCGCGTCGATGCAGACCGCGGTCTTGCCGGTCTTGCGGTCGCCGATCACGAGCTGACGCTGGCCGCGGCCGATGGGGGTCATCGCGTCGATGGCCTTGATGCCGGTCTGCAGCGGCTCCTCGACCGGCTGACGTTCCAGCACGGAGGCGGCCTGCAGCTCGAGGGCGCGGGTCTCGTCGGCTTCGATCTCGCCGAGACCGTCGATCGGCCGGCCGAGCGGGTTCACGACACGTCCGAGGAAATGGTCGCTGACCGGCACCGACAGAACGTCGCCGGTGCGCTTGACTTCCTGGCCTTCGGCGATGTCCTGGAAGTCACCCAGGATCACGGCGCCGATTTCGGTGGCTTCGAGGTTGAGGGCCACACCCAGCACGCCGCCGGGGAACTCCAGCAGCTCATTGGCCATCGCCGACGGCAGACCGCTGATGTGCGCAATTCCGTCACTGGTATCGACGACGACGCCGACCTCCTCGCGGGAGGCCTCCGGGGAGTAGCTCGCGGTGTAATTGTCAATCGCGCTACGGATCTCGTCGGAGGAGATCGTCAGCTCCGCCATGTTCTTCCTGCTCTCGGTATCTGGTCTTCGAAAAGAACTATGTGTGTGTTCGGTAGTGGACTACGTGAGGCTCTTGCGCACTGCCGCGAGACGACCCGCTGCACTGCCGTCGATGACCTCGTCGCCCACCCGGACGACCAATCCACTGAGAAGCTCGGGATCAACCTCGACGTGCACCGTCACAGGCTTCCCGTAGATGCGGGTCAGCGTCGCGGAAAGCCGCTCTTCCTGGTCCGCACGCAGGGGCGCCGAGCTACGAACGTGCGCGACGGCACGGTCGCGCAGGGTCGCGGCCAGTGCCGACAGTTCGTCGAACGTGTCGGCAGGAGCCTTGTCCAGTCGTCCGACTGCGTGCACCGCCAGCGTCTCGCTGATCGCGGTGACCTTGCCGTACAGCAGACGCGACAGCAGATCCCGCTTGGCCTTGGCCGAGGTGCTGCGGTCGGACAATGTCTGCTCGAGCGCTCCGTTCGCACCGATGATGCGGCCGAGCCGGAACAGCTCGTCCTCGACGGTGTCGAGCTGACCCTGGTCTGCGGCTGCCTTCAGCAGCAGTTCACGACCGAGCAGCACGAGAGAGTTGGTCAGGTCGGACCGTGTCGACCAGTCCTGACCCGCCGCGGCCTTGACGGTCGCGAGGGTGACGGCCGAAACCTTGCCCCCGAAGACCTGCTCGACCAGTGCTTCCCGATTCGCTACCGGGGCCGAGGCGTCGGCCAGCGCACCACGCAGGGTGCGCTGGCTGTCGAGCGCCTCGACCACCGAGAACAGCTCGGAGCCGGCCTGAGCCGCAGCGGCAGTCGCGGCACCCGAGCCCAGGGCGGACTGCAACGCGGAACGCGTATGAGCGAGTGCCTCACGGCTTGCTGCGTACATTGTGCTCACTTTCCGGATGCAGAGTCAGCGCTGAAGGAATCGAGTTCGCTGAGGAACCGATCGATCGAACCGGCACGCTTGACGTCGTCGGAGAGGGACTCACCGATGATCTTCTCGGCGAGATCCACCGAGCTGCGTCCCAGATCGCTGCGGAGTTCGGCCACGATCTGCTGGCGCTGGGCCTGCAGCTGGTTGTGACCGGAAGCGACGATGCGGTCGCTTTCCTCCTGCGCCTGCGCCTTCATGTCAGCGATGATCTGCTGACCCTGGGTGCGGGCCTCTTCGCGGATCTGCGCCGCCTCTGTGCGGGCTTCGGCGAGCTGCGCGCGGTACTGCTCGAGCGCAGCAGCAGCCTCTGCTTGGGCTTCTTCTGCCTTCTTGATGCCGCCTTCGATCAGCTCCGAACGCTCGTCGAGCACCTTCTGGAACATCGGAAGTACGAACTTCCAGAAGACGAATCCGACGAGGATCAGGGCGACCAGCGACCAGACGATGTCGTATGTCGCGGGGAGAAGGGGATTTTGTGTCTCCCCCTCGGCCGCGAGGATCAGGATGCTGTCAGCCATGGTTGTCGTCGAATCAGAAGATGAAGCCGGCGACGATGCCGATCAGCGCCAGGGCCTCGGTGAACGCGATACCGAGGAACATCGTGGTACGCAGCTGGCCGGCCATCTCGGGCTGGCGGGCCATGCCCTCGATCGCCTTGCCGACGACGATGCCGATGCCGATGCCGGGACCGATGGCGGCGAGGCCGTAGCCGACCGCACCGAGACCCTTGAAGGTGGTCTCTTCCTGTGCGAGGACATCGACTGCCTGAAGCGCAACGCTCATTGGTGTTCCATTCCCTTTCTTGTGGCTCGGCCCCGGGGGTCGGCGACCGAGTCAGTCTGTGTGTAGATGTAGGTCGTGCCGGTCGGTGAGCTAATGCTCTTCGGCGTGCAGCGCCAGATCGATGTACACCGCCGTGAGCAGCGCGAAGATGTAGGCCTGCAGGACGATCACCAGGAGCTCGAAGAAGGTGAACGCGATGCCGCCGATGAGCGACCCGAAGCCGAACACCTTCATGATGCCGTCGGAGTCGAAGAAGAAGAACTGCGTGGCGCTGAAGAACAGCACCAGCATGATGTGCCCCGCCAGCATGTTGGCCATGAGACGAATGGTGAGCGTGAACGGCCGCAGCAGGAATGTCGAGACGAACTCGATCGGGATCACCAGGAGGTGAAGCGCGGGCGGCAGGTTCGGAATGACGACGCTGCTCTTGATGTACCGGAAGAACCCGTACTTCTTGATGCCCACGTAGTTGAAGACGATGTACGCGAGGGCGGCGAGCACGATCGGCATGCCGATCCGGGCGTTCGACGAAATATTGAGGAAGGGGATGACCGATGTCAGGTTGAGCCCGACCACCAAGAAGAAGATGGTGACGATGACGGGCAGGAACCGGCGTCCCTGTTCCTTACCGAGGATGTCCTCGGCGATGTGGATACGAACAAAGTCGAGCATGATCTCGGCGACGTTCTGCACACCCCGCGGGACGATCTTGGGGCTGCGCATCGCGAAGAAGAAGAACAGCGCAACGATCAGGGCCATGGCGACGCGGATGAGCATCAGCCTGTCCATCTCGAAGGGGGTGCCTTCGAACAGGACTGCCGGTGGGAAAAAATCAGCTAGTGACGGCGCGTGGAATTCTCCGGCTGCCAAGGTGGTGACGCTCAGCGCTCTCTCCCGTAGTCGGCCGCAGGCATTGCCGTCTGCGGTTCGATCGGACATTGACGATCCAACAAGTCGACCAGGTCGGCTCGCGTATTCGCCAGTTGCTTCGAACCGTGGAAACGGCCCTGCGTCTGCCGGTGTCGGCGACTCTCGTCGACTCGGCGGCCATTTGAACATGGCCGCCTACCAAGTGACAACCGTCCCGACCCCGGGGGCTCTGCAGTCGGTCGCACTCACGTGGGAATAACCCTACCAACAGCTCTACGACAGTGCGTAGGTGGGTGCCCTGCCGGTAGGTAATTGACATCCCGAACTACTACGGCGCGTCGTTGCCTCGGTCGTCCGAATTCTCCGGCTCGACATACAGCGCACGCTGCGACAGCACACCGTAGGTCTCCGAACCGAGCACGATGATCAACGCGAAGACGATGGTCAGAACCAGCGCGCCCTTGCTGTAGAAGTCGAGCGGCTTGAGCAGCACCATGACCACGATCGCCAGGATCAACTTGAGCAACCAGGTACCCAGCAGGACCGCCCCGGCCGTCATGGCCGGCAACTTCGCCGTGAGCAATACGCCGAGCGCGGTGAACAGGATGAATCCGCCACCGACCGCTGCGCCGAGCAAGGCACCCCACAGCCCCGGTGTCCCTGCGACGAGCACGCCGATCACCGAGGCCACCACGGTCAGGGCGAGCAATCCGAGAATTCCGTAACGGACAGCGGCACGCATGGGCGCAGCCGAGTCGGGCAGCGCGGGCATTGGAGGATTCGATTCGGGCTGATCCGGAGAGGTCACGATGTTCGAGCCTAACCGACCGGGGGCCGGGGTTTCCGGCCCGTCTGCTCGTCGTCCCCGTGCCGCAACGAGGGAACTGCCGTCACGACCAGCGCGAATACCAGGCCGCCCGCTGTCATCAGTACTACCGCCGTCCGATCCAGCAGCGACGAACCGACGGCGCCGAAGGCCAGGATTCCGACCCACAAATACAGCAGGAGCACCACCCGACGATGCGAGTGGCCGATCTGCAGCAGACGGTGGTGCAGGTGCATCTTGTCGGGACTGAACGGACTGACGCCTGCACGAGTGCGCCGCACCACGGCAAGCAGTAGATCGAGGATCGGGATGAACATCACCGCGCCCACCAGGATCAGCGGCGACAGCAAGCCGAGCAGGTCCCGGGAACCATACGCGCTCAGGGGAATACGTCCCGAGGCGCTCGTCGAGATCGCCGCCAGCATCAGCCCGATCAGCATCGAACCGGAATCGCCCATGAAGATCCGTGCGGGCTGGAAATTGTGCGGCAGGAATCCGAGGCAGGCACCGGCGAGAGCCGCCGCGATCAGGGCAGGCGGATACGCGGCGACATCACCGCCCTGATCCAGGAGCAGACCGACCGAGAAGACGCAGATCGCGACCGCGGCGAGCAGCCCGAGCCCAGCCGCCAGACCGTCGAGTCCGTCGACGAAATTCATCGCGTTGATCATGACCGCCGCCACCGCGACAGTGATCAGACCACCCTGCAGCTGGTCGAGCACAAGGGTGGAGCCGTCGAAGGGGTTGTAGATGACGATCCAGCTCACCCCCATGACAACCAGCACACCGGCAGCGGTGACCTGACCGACGAACTTGGTGAGTGCGTCCAGTCCCCAGCGGTCGTCGATGATGCCGACCGCGACGATGATCGTCGCCGACACCAGCGCCGCACCCATGTCCGGGGTGAATTCGAAACCCCTGGTGAGCGCAGGAAGATGCTGCGCGAACAAGATGCCGGCGACCAGCCCGATGTACATGCCGACACCACCCATGCGGGGCGTCGGGGTGACGTGTACGTCTCGGTCGCGCGGCACGGCGACCGCACCGAACTTCACGGCCAGGATCCGGATCAGGCCGGTCGAAAGGAATGTCACCACGGCAGCGGTGAGCAGAACGAGAAGTAGTTCTCGGATCGGTACCCCGGCGCCCCTGCCCGCCTGGGCGAGGATCACGGCCGCGGTGTCGGCTGAAGTCACGTGCTCCGTTCCTCCGCCGTCACTCCCCGCCGGAACGCAGACGGTCCGGGTCGTCGCCCAGCGCCTCTGCGACTGCCTCGACCGAGACTGCGCCTTCACGCAGGATCAGCGGCCGATCTCCGGTCAGGTCGACGATGGTCGATGCGACAGCGTGTTCGGATGGGCCGCCGTCGAGATAGACGCCGACGGATTCACCGAGTTGCGCTCGGGCCTCGTCGACGGTGGTGGCAGGCGGCTTGCCGGAAATATTTGCACTGGAGACGGCGAGGGGCCCGACCTCACGCAGCAATTCGAGGATCACCGGATGCAGGGGCATGCGCAGCATGACGGTTCCGCGGGTATCACCGAGATCCCATGCCAGCGACGGAGCCTGATGCACCACCAGGCTCAATCCCCCCGGCCAGAACGCCTTGATCAGCTCGCGAGCCTCCGGCCGCACAGTGGTGACGAGTCCGTCGATCGTGGTCCACGATCCCACCAGCACGGGCACGGGCATGTCGCGACCACGGCCCTTCGCCCGCAACAGCGCCGTCACAGCGGAACTGTCGAATGCGTCGGCCGCCAGGCCGTACACCGTGTCGGTCGGGACCACGACGAGACGGCCCGCCTTGAGGGCGCCGCGCGCCGCATTCAGGCCTGCGGTACGGGAATCGGTCTGGCTGCAGTCGTACACGGTGCTCACGCGCTCATCCTTCCACTCTTGTCTGTGCGAACGATGTGGGGCCTGTCCGGATACGCATCACTCGGCGGTGGTCGACCGTACCGAGCGCGCGCGGTGGGCCTCGATGTCGGTGGGCACGCGCCGGGCCACGACGAAGCGGGGTCTGCCCGCGAGATCGGGGTGTTCGGTGACGTCACCGAACACCCGGCGCTGCGCGAAGAGTTCGGCCACCTGAGCGCCGTTCGTGTCGTCGTGTTCGACTGCCGCCGCTCCCCCGATTCGCAGCCAGCGTGCGATGTTCGACACCATCGGCCGGATCACGGACAGCCCGTCCGGACCCCCGAACAATGCCGAGTGCGGGTCGTGATCGGCGACTTCGGGCTCGAGGACCGCACCCTCGGGAATGTAGGGCGGATTCGCGACGACGACGTCGACGGTGCCCTCGAGCGCGGTGAGCAGCGTTCGATCGGTCACATCGCCCTGATGCAGCACGATGGGGGTGTCCCCTTCTCGTGCACGCGTCTGTGCATTGGACCGGGCCCACGCGAGGGCTTTCGGCTCGAGTTCGACCGCGTGCACTACGGCGTCGGGCCGTGCGTGCGCGATCGCGAGGGCAAGGGCACCCGACCCGGTACACAGATCGAGGACCACCGGGTTGTGTCGTCCGTATCCCTCGAGGAAGGCCAGTGCCCAGCCGAGGACCAGTTCGGTCTCGGGGCGAGGCACGAACACACCGGGCCCGACCGCGAGGTCGATCTCGCCCATCGGAGAGGTTCCCGTGATGTATTGGAGTGGGATCCGCTTGGCGCGCTGCGCAACCATCGCGCGATAGGCATCGACCATGGCGGGGTCGACGAGCGGGACGAGACCGAGGCGGGTGCGCTCGATTCCGAGGAGGTGCGCCGCAAGCAATTCGGCGTCCACACGCGGGCTCGGCACGCCCGCCTCTTCGAGCACGGATACGGCTTCGATGATGGCCAGACGCAGGGGTTGACGACTCACGCGTCCAGGGTGCCATGCGGTCACGAACCCGATACGGATAGGTCAAGTGCATCCCAACGACGGATACGTACCCATAACGTCCGAAGTGTTCGAGGAACTACGAGAGGAGTGTTATGACGAAGACATCACGTGCTCTGCGGGCGGCCGCCGTGGTCGCGATGGGTGGCGCCGCCGCATTTGCGGGTGCCGGGACCGCGACCGCCGCGCCGATCGACATCCAGCCGACCCCATTGATGTGTCCGGCCGGAATCGCGGAAGCACAGTCGTTGACACACACCGAGAACGAGGCAGTCGACGGGGACGAACTTTTCTACGCGATCAACCAGAGAAGTGTCGGCGGTGCCACGGTCTCGTGGATCAACGTCAACACCGGGGCCGCCGGAAATGCGACGCTGGAATCGAACCCGGGAGTGTTCGGCGTGCCCACCGCTCTGACCGAACCCGAAGCCGGAACCGTGTTGTCCGCGATCTGGGGCATGCACGAGAACGAAGCGGGAGAGCAGTGCTTCCTACTTCCGGGAATCGACCTCGCCCAAGTTCCCGGGGAGTCCGAGACCGACTGAACGGACCCCCTGGATCAGCCCGGTTCGTGGCGTTATTCCGCCGCGAGCCGGGCTTCTCTGTCTGCCGCGCCGAGCGCGTCGAGCACTGCGTCCATCTCACCGTCGAGGACGGCGTCGAGGTTGTGGGCCTTGAAACCGATGCGGTGATCGGCGATGCGGTTCTCGGGGAAGTTGTAGGTGCGGATGCGTTCGGAGCGGTCGACGGTGCGCACCTGACTGGCGCGGCCGGCCGACGCTTCGGCCTCTGCGGCTTCCTCTGCGGCCGCTTGGAGCCGTGCGGCGAGCACCTGCATCGCGCGGGCCTTGTTCTGCAGCTGGGAGCGCTCGTTCTGGCAGGTGACGACGATTCCGGTCGGAAGGTGGGTGAGCCGGACCGCCGAGTCGGTGGTGTTGACGCCCTGACCGCCCTTGCCCGACGAGCGGTACACGTCGATCCGCAGATCGCCCTCGTCGATCTGGACCTGCTCGACCTCGTCGGGTTCCGGATAGATGAACACGCCTGCCGCGGAGGTATGCACGCGGCCCTGCGATTCGGTGACCGGCACGCGCTGCACGCGGTGTACGCCGCCCTCGAACTTCAGCCGTGACCACACGCCGTCACGCACGTCGGCCTTCGACTTGATCGACAGCGTGATGTCCTTGTATCCGCCCAGATCGGAGTAGGTGGCGCCCAATACTTCGACCCGCCAGCCGACCCGCTCGGCATATCGCGTGTACATGCGCGCGAGGTCGGCCGCGAACAGGGCCGATTCCTCGCCGCCTTCACCGGACTTGACCTCCAGGACGACATCGTCCGCGTCGTGCGGATCGCGGGGCGCGAGCAGGTCGGTGAGCGTCTTGTCGAGTTCGGCGACCTTTTCCTCCAGGTCGGGGATCTCCGCCGCAAACGAAGAGTCGTCGGCAGCGAGCTCTCGCGCCGCCTCCAGGTCCGCGCGGGCGGCCTCGAGCTTGGTGTAGGTCGACATGATCGGCGAGAGCTCGGCGAAACGCTTCCCGACCTTGCGGGCCACAGCGGGATCGTTGTGCAGGGCAGGGTCGGACAGTTGCTGCTCCAGGCCCGAGTGTTCGGCCAGGATGTCGTCGATGGCCGACGGCTTGGTCTGCCCTGCCATGAGTTCGCTCCGCTCTGTGGTGCTGTGTTCGGGAAACGCGCCGGGAGGCGCGACAAAAACGCCGACGCCCGGCCTGTGACAAGACAGAACCGGGCGTCGGCGGGGCAGCTACTTTTCGGCAGCACCCTTCTTGGGCTCGCGCTTGCCGTAGCGGGCCTCGAAGCGGGCGACACGACCGCCGGTGTCGAGGATCTTCTGCTTACCGGTGTAGAACGGGTGGCACTTGGAGCAAACTTCGACGGTGATCCGTCCGCTCTCGCTGGTGCTGTGCGTCTCGAACGTGTTACCGCAACCGCAGACGACGGTCGTCGCCACGTAGTTGGGGTGGATTCCTGCCTTCATGGTGTCCCTTTCATGGCCGCCGGGTCGCCTTCGCGGATCGAAGCCGTGAACCGGAGCCGGACTGAGCCGTTCGATTATGCCAAACACCTGGCCCCGGGAAAAATTCCCGGGGCTTTTCGGTGTCAGTCTTCCTGAGATCCCGGCGCGGTCTTCGCCACGCTCATGAGGAACTCGATGTTCGTCTTCGACTTCTTGAGCCGGTCGATGAGCAGGTCGATCGCCTGGTGAGAGTCCAGACCGGAGAGCACGCGCCGCAGCTTGTGCACGACCGCGAACTCGTCGGGGCTCATCAGAAGCTCGTCCTTACGGGTACCCGACGGATTGACATCCACCGCCGGGAACACGCGGCGTTCCGCGATCTTGCGATCGAGCTTGAGCTCGGCGTTGCCGGTGCCCTTGAACTCCTCGAAGATGACGGTGTCGCCGGTGGAACCCGTCTCGACCATCGCCGTTGCGATGATCGTGAGCGAACCGCCGTTCTCGATGTTGCGGGCCGCGCCGAGGAACCGCTTCGGCGGGTACAGCGCGGTCGAGTCGACACCACCGGACAGGATTCGGCCGGATGCCGGCGACGAGTTGTTGTACGCGCGGCCGAGGCGGGTGATCGAGTCGAGCAGCACAACGACGTCGCGTCCCGTCTCGACGAGTCGCTTCGCTCGTTCGATGGCGAGTTCGGCGACCGAGGTGTGGTCTGACGGCGGCCGGTCGAAGGTCGAGGCGATGACCTCGCCCTTCACCGAACGCTGCATGTCGGTGACCTCTTCGGGACGTTCGTCGACGAGCACGACCATGAGGTAGCACTCGGGGTTGTTGACCGCGATCGCGTTTGCGATGTCCTGCAGGACCGTGGTCTTACCCGCCTTCGGCGGCGAGACGATCAGGGCGCGCTGCCCCTTACCGATCGGCATGACGAGGTCGATGACACGCGTGGTGAGGATGTTCTGCTGCGTTT
This sequence comes from Rhodococcus chondri, assembly GCF_036327435.1. Lineage (NCBI taxonomy): Bacteria > Bacillati > Actinomycetota > Actinomycetes > Mycobacteriales > Nocardiaceae > Rhodococcus > Rhodococcus chondri. The sequence goes on from NZ_JAUZMZ010000069.1 coordinate 16,446, forward strand.
CGAGGCGCAGGCGCTGGTTCGGGTACAGCGGGGTGAGCTTGTTGAACTCGGGGCGACGCTTGGCCGCATCCACCTCCCCACCGTTGACCGTGTCCAGACGCACCAGCGGGTTGAACTTCTGGCGCTGATTGGACTGCTCGCCCTCGCGGGGAACACGCACGGCGCCGGTGACGGCGTCACCGCGGCGCAGCCCGTTCTTGCGCACCATGTTCATCGACACGTACACGTCGTTCGGTCCGGCCAGGTAACCGGAGGTGCGCACGAACGCGTAGTTGTCGAGCACGTCGAGGATGCCGGCGACCGGCTGCAGTACGTCGTCCTCGCGGATTTCGGGCTCGCGGGTGTCGCCGGTCTCGCTGCGGTCGCGACCACGCCGACGCTCACGGAAACGGCGTCCGCGACGGCCGCGGCCGCCCTCTTCGTCGTCGTCCCCACGGTTGTCGCGGTTGTCCTGACGCGGACCCTGGTTACGGTCGTCGCGCTGCTGGTTGCGGTCGTCGCGCTGCTGGTTGCGGTCGTCGCGCTGCTGGCCACGGTCGTCGCGCTGCTGATTGCGGTCGTCGCGCTGCTGATTGCGGTCGTCACCCTGACCGCCGTCCTGGCTGCGCTCACCGCGCTGACGTCCACCGTCGCTGTCGGACTTTTCCTGCGACCGGTCGCGAGACTGTCCGTCACCACGTTCCGGTGCCTCGGTGGAGGCCTCCGAAACCTGGGTGTCGGTCTTCGGCGCCTGGTCCTTCGGGCCTTGGTCGGACTGGTCACCGCCACGGCGACCTCGGCGCTGACGGCCCCGTCGGGGTCCCTCGGACTCGCCGTCCGTGTCGCTGTCGGCCGCCGGTCGTTCGGCGGCGGTTGCCTCGGTGTCGGGCGCCGCGGTCGCGGTCTGGGCTTCCTCCGGGGCCGCGTCGGGCGCCGCGGCGCGTGTCCGGCGTGCGCGGGCGGGACGACCGGGTGCCTCGTCGGCCTTGTCGGCCGGAGCTTGTGCAGCGGCGGGAGCGGCAGACTTGTCGCCTCCCTGCCGTTCCTTGATTGCGGCGATGAGATCGCCCTTGCGCATCCCGGAGGTTCCCTTGATACCGAGTTCGGCGGCAAGAGTCCGCAACTCGGCGAGCACCATTCCGGAGAGTCCGGGGCCACGTCGGCCGGCCCGGGGCGCAGACTGCGCAGAATCGCCGGCCTGCGCTCCGGCAGCCTCAGGGGTGTCGAGAGCAGGGGTGGCGATCAGGTCCGTATCTGTCACGGAGATCCTTTCCTTCCCTCGCTCGCTCCACGCAGAGTCGAGGGGTTCGTTCCTCAGATCAGTTCGCACACTGAGCTGGGATGCCGTACGAGTTCACGGGAATCGAACGGTCGGCACGTCCGCCACCACACCGAAATCCGATGGGTGCGGTCTGTCCCTCTCCCAGAACCGGGAGCAGGTTGAGGATCGACCCAGAGTCGAACGCCCCGATGGAGCTGGAGTGAATGCCCTGGAGAATCCGGCGACTGAAACGCACGACGTGCGGACTTCCACAGAATAGCGACGAACTGTACGTAGGGCAAGATTCAGTGCGACACGTGGTCCCTGTGGGATCGGACACGGTTGTCTCAGTCGACCTGGACGCCGTCCGCCACGTCGAGTTCGAGCACTGTGAGGTCGTCGGCCTCGGCTTCGACACGAAGCTCGTCGGGCAACGGCGCGGTGGTGAGCGCGAGAACGGTAGGTCCGGCGCCGGACACCGTCGCCGCGATGCCGGCCGCCCGCAGTTTCGCGATCCACTTGGTGGTCAGCGGGAGTGCGGGAGCCCGCTGCGCCTGATGCAGGAGATCCTCGGTGGCGGGCATGAGCAGATCCGGCCGTTCGGTCAGGGCGACCACTGCCAGCGCGGCTCGGCTGACGTTGAACGCCGCGTCGCGGTGCGGAACGAGGTCCGGGAGCAGTCCGCGAGTGTGCGCCGTCGACGACCGCACGGACGGCACGAGCGCCACCACTTTGATGTCGGGATGCACGCGCAGCGACACCGCGCGGTAGGTGCGCTGCTCGGCGTCGACCTCGGCTTCGCTCCACGACACGACGACGCCACCGAGAATGCTGGCCGACGCGTTGTCGGGATGTCCCTCGAACTCGGAGGCGAGCTGCACCAGCTGCGCGTCGTCGAGCACCCGCTCCGGGGCGACCTTGCGGACGAGTCCGTTGGCGGCGGCGAGCCCGCCCACCGCCGCCGACGCCGACGACCCCAACCCACGAGAGTGGGGAATAACGTTGCGGCACAGCACATCCAGACCATCCGCCCAGACGCCGGCCGCTTCGAGACCGCGTTCGACAGCCCGCACCACCAGATGCGCGGGGCCCCACGGAACCTCCTGCGCGCCCTCCCCTTCGACGCGGACGTCGAGACCGGAACCAGTTGTAGTGACGGTGATCTCGTCGTACAACCCGAGCGCCAGTCCGAGCGAGTCGAAGCCGGGGCCGAGATTTGCGCTCGACGCCGGGACACGTGCGGTCACCGAGATTCCAGCGGGCAACGTCTGCGTCATGTCGTGATTCCCAAGAGAGGAGGGCGTGGCGGTCACTAGGCCAGCTCGAGCGCCGAGGCCACTGCGACAGGATCCACCGGGATCGGCTGCACGACGGGAACGTCGCGCAGCGCGGTGTCGGGGTCCTTGAGTCCGTTGCCGGTCACCGTGCACACGATCTTGAGTCCGGGCTCGAGCCAGCCTTCCTTACGCGCCGCGAGCAGACCCGCGATGGATGCCGCCGAAGCCGGCTCGACGAAGATGGACTCCGACCGCGCGAGCAGGTGGTACGCCTCGAGAATCTCCTCGTCCGTCGCCGCGCGGAATGCGCCGTTCGACTCCTCCTTGGCACTGACCGCGCCGTTCCAGGAGGCAGGAGCGCCGATGCGGATCGCGGTCGCAATCGTCTCGGGATCCTTGACCGGGTGGCCCAGCACGAGCGGTGCCGCACCGGCGGCCTGAACGCCGAGCATGCGCGGCCGGCGGGTGCTCAATCCGTCCGCGAAGTACTCGGAGTAGCCCTTCCAGTAGGCGGTGATGTTGCCGGCGTTGCCGACCGGCAGCACATGCACATCGGGGGCGTCGCCGAGCGCGTCGACGATCTCGAACGCCGCGGTCTTCTGTCCCTCGATACGGACGGGGTTGACCGAGTTGACCAGACCGATCGTCGGGAACTCGGCCGTCGTCTTGCGGGCCAGCTCGAGGCAGTCGTCGAAGTTGCCCTCGACCTGCACGATCTTCGCGCCGTGCATGACGGCCTGGGCAAGCTTGCCCATCGCGATCTTGCCCTGCGGGACGAGCACGGCGCAGCCGATGCCGGCCTTCGCCGCATACGCCGCGGCCGACGCGGACGTGTTACCGGTGGACGCGCACAGCACCGCCTGCTTACCGGTCGCCAGCGCCTCGGTCACGGCCATCGTCATGCCGCGGTCCTTGAACGACCCCGTCGGGTTCAGACCTTCGACCTTGACGTGGACCTCGCATCCGGTCATCTCGGAGAGACGCTCGGCCGGAAGCAGCGGCGTACCGCCTTCGCGCAACGTCACCGTCTTCCAGTTCTCGCCGACCGGGAGCCGTCCGCGGTACGCCTCGATCAACCCCGGCCACGGCGTATGCACAGGGGTGGTGTTCTTCACGACCGCACTCATTCTGCGGATCCCTCCAGTCTCAGGACGCTGGTCACAGCGGTCACGGATTCGAGTTTGTCCAGCGCTGCCACGGTGTCGGACAGCGCCCGGTCGGTGGCCTGGTGCGTGAGCACCACCAGGCGGGCACCGTTTCCGGCGCCCTCCTGGCGCACGGCCGAAATACTGACTCCCCGGGTCGCGAACTCCGCGGCGACGGCGGACAGCACGCCGGCACGGTCGGCGACCTGCAGGTTCACGTAATAACGGGTGATGATGTCGCTCATCGGGGCGATCTCGAGCTTGGCGTACTTCGATTCCCGAGGTCCGCGACCACCCTGCACGCGGTTGCGCGCGGCCATCACCACATCGCCCATCACGGCCGAGGCGGTGGGCGCCCCGCCGGCGCCCTGGCCGTAGAACATGAGCCGGCCCGACGATTCGGCTTCCACCACCACGGCATTGAAGGCGCCGCTCACCGATGCGAGCGGATGTTCACGCGGCACGAGCGCCGGGTAGACCCTGGCGGAGACGCGGTCCCTGCCGTCGGGACCGGTCACGCGCTCGCAGATGGCGAGCAGTTTGACGGTGCAGTTCAGCGCACGCGCCGAGGTGAGGTCCGCGGCGGTGATATGGGTGATGCCCTCGCGATACACGTCGCTCGCACTGACCCGGGTGTGGAACGCGATCGACGCGAGGATCGCCGCCTTGGAAGCGGCGTCGTAGCCCTCGACGTCCGCGGTCGGGTCGGCCTCCGCGTAGCCGAGCCGGCTCGCTTCGGCGAGCGTTTCGGCGTAGTCGGCGCCGGTCTCGTCCATCGCCGAGAGAATGAAGTTGGTCGTGCCGTTGACGATGCCGATGACGCGGTCGACACGGTCGCCGGCGAGCGACTGGGTGAGCGGGCGGATCACCGGGATCGCGCCGGCCACCGCGGCTTCGAAGTACAGGTCGGCGTTGCGTGCCTCCGCGGCCTCGGCGAGTTCGCCGGTGTTCGCGGCGAGCAACGCCTTGTTGGCGGTCACCACGGACTTACCGGCGTCCAGAGCCGCGCGGACGAGCTTGCGCGGCAACTCGATTCCGCCGATGAGCTCGACGACGATGTCCACGTCGTCGCGGGTGACGAGCGATTCGGCGTCGGTGGTCAGCAGTTCGACGGGGACCCCGCGTTCCGGCGACACGGTGCGCACCGCCACACCGCGGATCTCGAGCGGGGCACCGATTCGCGCCTGCAGGTCCAGGGCGTCGTCGCGGATGATGCGTACGACCTCGGCGCCGACGGTGCCGTGGCCGAGCACCGCCACACCGATGGGACGCTGCGCGGGTACACCGGTCACCGTTTCGCTGGTCACTCCGTAACCTCCAAGCTGAGCAGATCTTCGACGGTTTCCCGACGCAGCAGGACGCGCGAGACGCCGTCCTTGACGGCCACGACGGCGGGACGGGTCAGCAGGTTGTACCTGCTGGACATCGAATAGCAGTATGCACCGGTCGCGGCGACTGCCAGTAAATCACCGGCAGCGATGTCGGCGGGCATCCAGGCGTCACGGATCACGATGTCGCCACTCTCACAGTGCTTGCCCACCACGCGCGACACGACCGGCGTCGCGTCGCTCACTCGCGACGCGAGGCGCGACTCGTACTCGGCCTGGTACAGCGATGTCCGGATGTTGTCGCTCATGCCGCCGTCGACGCTGATGTAGCGCCGGGAGTGTCCGGTGCCGACCGCGACATCCTTGACGGTGCCCACTTCGTAGAGGGTGATGGTGCCGGGCCCGGCGATGGCGCGGCCGGGTTCGACGGCCAGGGTCGGTTGCGGCAGCCCGACGAGTGCAGACTCGGTGCGCACGATGTCGGTGAGTTTCGCTGCCAGGTCGGCGACCGGCGGCGGATCGTCGCTGGGCACATACGAGATGCCCAGGCCTCCGCCGAGGTCGACGATGTGCATCTGGGAGGTCTTGTCGACACCGAATTCGGCGACGATGTCGCGCAACAGGCCGATCACCCGGTGCGCGGCAAGTTCGAAGCCGTCGACGTCGAAGATCTGCGAACCGATGTGGCTGTGCAGACCCACCAGACGCAGGTTGGCGGCGGAAAAGACGCTGCGGACCGCGGCCATCGCGTGGCCACCGGCGAGGGAGAGCCCGAACTTCTGATCTTCGTGTGCGGTGGAGATGAACTCGTGAGTGTGGGCTTCGACACCGACGGTGACGCGGATGAGCACGTCCTGAACGATTCCGGCCTCGCCGGCGATGCGGTCGAGTCGGTCGATCTCGGCGAGGGAATCGAGGACGACGTGTCCGACGCCCGCGTCGACTGCCGTCCGCAGTTCGGTGATCGACTTGTTGTTGCCGTGCAGCGCGATCTTCTCGGCGGGGAAGCCGGCGTGCAGCGCGACGGCGAGTTCACCGCCGGACGCGACATCGAGCGACAGGCCTTCCTGATGCACCCAGCGCGCAATCTCGGTGCACAGGAACGCCTTCGACGCGTAGTGCACACGTGCGTCCGGGCCGAACGCGTCGGCGATCTCCCGGCAGCGCGACCGGAAGTCGTTCTCGTCGACGACGAACAGCGGCGTGCCGTACTTTTCCGCGAGTTCGGTGACGGGGATCCCGGCCATGCGCATCACCCCGTCGTCACCGCGGGACGCACCGCGCGGCCACACGTGCGGGTACAACGCGTTGAGTTCGGCGGCGTTCTCGGGGCGCTCGGGCAGACCAGGTGCGTGCGGGATCTCGGCGTGGCGCGGTCCCGCCGGGTGCGCGTTCACATCCGCTCCGGTGCGCTGACGCCGAGCAGAGCGAGACCGTTCGCGAGAACCTGGCGTGCGGCGGCGCACAGCGCCAGCCGGGCCTTGTGCAGCTCGCCCGGTTCCTCGTCGCCCATCGGGAGGATGCGGCACGCGTCGTAGAACCGGTGGTAGGTGCCGGCGAGTTCTTCGAGGTACCGGGCGATGCGGTGCGGTTCGCGCAGTTCGGCGGCCTGCGCGACGACGCGGGGGTATTCCCCGAGGGTACGGATGAGGTCTCCTTCGCGATCGTGCGTGAGCAGCCCGAGATTCGCGTCCTGCCCGTCGAGACCCAGATCGGCGGCGTTGCGGGCGATCGACGACAGCCGGGCGTGCGCGTACTGCACGTAGTAGACGGGGTTCTCGCTGGTGGTGCTCGCCCACAGTTCGAGGTCGATGTCGATGCTCTGGTCCACCGAGGACCGCACGAGCGAATAGCGGGCGGCGTCCACGCCGATCGCCTCGACCAGGTCGTCGAGGGTGATGACGGTGCCCGCGCGCTTGCTCATCTTGACCGCTGCGCCACCGCGCACGAGGTTGACCATCTGGCCGATCATCACCTCGACGGTGTCGGGATCGTCCCCGAACGCGGCGGCGGCGGCCTTGAGTCGGGCGATGTAGCCGTGGTGGTCGGCGCCGAGCATGTAGATGCACAGGTCGAAGCCACGCGCACGCTTGTCCTGGAAGTAGGCGATGTCGCCTGCGATGTAGGCGGCGTTGCCGTCGGACTTGAGTACGACGCGGTCCTTGTCGTCACCGTAATCGGTGCTCTTGAGCCACCACGCGCCGTCGGCGAAGTAGAGGTTGCCGGACGCCTTCAGCGTTTCGACCGCCTTGTCGACCGCGCCGGTCTCGAACAGCGAGTTCTCGTGGAAGTAGACGTCGAAGTCGACGCCGAACTCGTGGAGGGTGCTTCTGATGTGCGCGAACATGAGCTCGACACCGATCGAGCGGAAGGTCTCGTGCCGCTCGTCGTCGGGTAGGGAGAGCGCGTCGGGACGCTGTTCGAGAACCGAGTTCGCGATGTCGGCGATGTAGGCGCCCGCATAGCCGTCCTCCGGCGCCGGCTGCCCGAGAGCGGACGCGATCAGTGACCGGGTGAACCGGTCGATCTGCGCGCCGTGATCGTTGAAGTAGTACTCGCGGGTGACGTCGCCGCCCTGTGCGGTCAGGATGCGACCGAGCGCGTCGCCGACCGCCGCCCAGCGGGTGCCACCGAGATGGATGGGCCCGGTCGGGTTCGCCGACACGAATTCGAGATTGATCCGCTTTCCGGCGAGCGTATCGCCGTTGCCGTACGCGGCGCGCTCGTCGAGGACCTTGGCGACGATGGCACCCTGCGCCTCGGCGGCGAGCCGGATGTTGAGGAAGCCCGGTCCGGCGACGTCGGCGGAGTCGATCCCCTCCGTGGCGGTCAAGGCTTCGGCGAGCCAGGTGGCGAGGTCGCGGGGGTTCACTCCGGCCTTCTTCGCGACCTGCATCGCGACGTTGGTCGCGTAGTCGCCGTGCTCCGGATTCCGGGGTCGCTCGACGGCCAGGGTCGGGGGCAGTACGGACACGTCGAGCCCAC